>NZ_JBSGWV010000004.1:0-88755 GCF_053609105.1 Streptomyces sp. NPDC054975 | reverse complement strand
GGTGTTCTTCTATTTTGTGGGGTTTCTCGCTCACCGGTCGTGGAGTCCGGGGGGGGCGGGGGCCGCTCCCGCTTTACCCCCCCCCCCCGCCGGGATGGTGACGCTTGGTGGTCGTAGTGGTTAGTGCCTACTGGCTAGTGGAATACGGGCTGTTCAAAGCCCCTGATGGCCACTAGAGAGCCGTTCTACTGGCTAGTGGCAAGTTGCCGGTATCCACTAGCCAGTAGCTCTCTGTAGAGCGCTCAGGCGTGGTCGGGATGGACGTATACCGAGTGCGGGCCGTTGTCCCGGTAGACCAGTTCGCCCCGCTCGGCCGCCGCCTTCAGCGCGGCGCGGACAGCCTGACGACTGCGGCCCACCATGTCGGCGACAGCGGAGGGCTTCATGCCCTCGGAGCCCGTCGCCGCGATCGCGGCGATCGCTTCGGGAAGCCACTCCGGGCCCCCCGAGTCTTTTCGGAGCGCGGAGAGGTTCAGCCCGGACGGGGTCGGCTGTTCGGTCACCGGCTCCGTGCTGGTGGGTTCGGGGGTTGTGGCGAACTGGGCGTCGATCTGCTCGCGGAACTTCCGCGCCAGTGCGTCGGCTTCGGACTCGATCACCGGCGGCTGCTCGGTGCGCAGGGCGGACAGGTTTAGGCCGCCCGAGGCGCC
Source organism: Streptomyces sp. NPDC054975 (assembly GCF_053609105.1). NCBI lineage: Bacteria > Bacillati > Actinomycetota > Actinomycetes > Kitasatosporales > Streptomycetaceae > Streptomyces > Streptomyces sp. NPDC054975. The sequence continues at coordinate 88,105 of NZ_JBSGWV010000004.1, read as the reverse complement.
GGCCGACTCGGCCGAGGCGCCCGCGGCCGGGGTGGGGTCGTGGTCGTGGATCCAGGCGGTGCGGGCGTGGTCCCAGCGGCGGGCGTAGTCCGGCCCGGCCGCCTTCGCGGAGATGGCGTCGAGGGTGGGGTGGCGGTCGGAGGTGGCGGCGACGATGTCGCGGATCTGGTTGGGCAGGATCCGCCAGGACTTGAACAGGGCAGCCGGGGACTCGGGGGTGCCCATGAACCCGGATCCCTTGTAGGGGGCCTGGTCCACGCGCAGTCCGCGCGAGCCGGGGAACTGCTTGCTGAGGTCCATGCCCTCGGTCTCACCGCCGGTGAGGGCGACGCGGACCTTCGCTTCCCGGCGGATCATCAGGTCCCCGAGGACGGCCCCGGTGGCTCCGAGGGCGGTCAGGACGGTACGGATGCCCATGGCGCGGGCGATCCGAATGACTTCGAGGATCTTCTTGGCCAGGACCTTGGTCGGGCGGTCCATGCTCGTCAGGATCTCGGCGCCCTCGTCGATGACGATCTCGATCTGCGGGATCTGGGCGCTGATCGGCAGCAGGTCGGTGTTCGCCTTCGACATGAGGTCCTGGTAGGCCATCTTGCGGTGCTTCGCGATCCGCACCGCCGCGTCCAGCATCAGGGCGGCTTCCTCGTGGGTGGAGGCGAGCCAGTCCACGCCCGGCCGCAGCCCCTCGCCGTCGCCGGTGAGGGCGGGGCGGGCCCAGGGCAGGCCGGCGGAACCGGCGTTGAGGTCGATCACCCAGGTCAGGACGTCGGTGGTGCGGGCGAATCCGGCGAGGATCGTGTGGACCATGTTCGTCTTGCCCGACCCGGTCGGCCCGACCACCAATGCGCACTGCTCGCGCAGGTAGGCGCGGACCTCGTCCGCGTTCGTCCGCAGACCCCAGGGGATCCCGGTGAGCAGGGACAGCGGCCCGTAGTCGGTCGGGTAGGTGACCTCCTCGGCGAGCACGTTCACGGTGGTCACGTCGATCAGGACGCGGCCCTGGTCGATGCCCTGCGACGCGGACGCGGTGCAGCCGTGCGGCAGCCGGGCATCCGCAGACAGCCGGGCCGACTCCCGCGCGATCCGGTCGTAGGTGGTGCCGCCGGCGGGGAGTTCGGCGTCGATCGTGAACCCGGAGCCGGTCGGCCACTGCTCGACGGCCAGGACGCGAACCGTGATGCCGCAGACGCGCTGGATCCGGTCGACCCACTCGGCCGCGATCGCCCGCCGCTCGGCGGACAGTTCACGGGCGACCTGCCGTTCCGCGGCGGCGATCGCCTCCAGCTCGCGGGCTTCCTCGTGGAGGAGGGTGGCGCGGGCGGCGGCACCGAGGCCGACGCCGAGGGTGGCGAGTGAGCCGAGGGCGGCCCAGGTGAGAGGGCCGGTGGTGATGGCCCAGGTGGTCCATCCGGCGCCGACCAGCCAGGACGCGGCTCGCATTCCGATGGTGCGGGCGGAGAGTCGGTCTTTCAGGCTGGTGACGGTGTGGCCGATCGCGCCGGCGGCGCCGACGGCGAGGGCCCATCCAGCGGGCATTCCGGTGGCGGCGCCGGTGGTGGCGACGGCGAGGGCGCCGGTGGTGGCGGACAGAGCGCCGGTCACGGGTCCGTGACCGGCCGCCCAGTCCCACACCGGCCCCGTCGTGGTGGCGGTGTTGTTGGCCATGGTCAGACGTTCCATCCCTTCTCGGCCTCGGGCCCGTTACGCGGGTCCTCGTGGCGGGCGATGTCCTGCTCGTGGGCCTGCCGGAACAGCGGACCCATGTCCTCCGCGACCGCGACCGCGGCCATCAGGGCGCCGAAGATGTCGTTGAAGCCGCCCGCGACTTCCTTCTCCAGCGGGAATTCCGAGTCGGACCGCTCGGCGAGGATCTTCATCACGTTCGCCACGCTGGTCAGCGCGGCGGGTAGTCCTTCGACCATGGCCAGGATCTCCATGGCGTTCTCGGGGTCGTAGCTGTTGGCCGCGGCTTCCATCTCCGCCGCGTACTCCTCGAACCGGAAACCCGACACGATCTCTCCCTCGGTGTTCTCACTGGTGGGTGCTGCAGGGATCAGGCCGGCGGGACGCTCGACCTGGTCCCCGATCTGCTCGGCGTTCTCGTCGGTGGCCTCGGCGTCTATGGCGGCCTCGGCGTTCTGGAGGGCCGTGTGGATGGCCTCGTCGCGGTTCTCGCGCTGCTCGGCGGCGGTGCGCATGAGGCGGGCGTAGAGGCGGCGCCCGGGGTGGATCAGCCACGCCAGACCGAGCTTCCGCCCGATCGGCGACGTCACGAACCCGACGATGCCGAGCGCGCCGGCGAGCAGGGCCGCGAGCAGCCGACGCCGCTGGAACCGGGCAGCTGACTTGCGCAGAGCCCTGCGGGCTTCCTTCCGGGCGGGTGCCTTGCGGACCCGGTCCCGCTGGCCGTCGACTTGCCCGGCGGCCCTGCGGTCCCGCGCCGTTCGGGCACGCTCTATCGCCGCACTGCGGGCCTTGCCGATGCGTCCTGCGGCCTTGCTCACAGCTCGGCCGACCGGGCCCTTCTTCGCGAGGGACGCGGCCCGCTGGTCGGCCTTCGCCTGTCGTCGGGCGTCCGCCACGGAACGGCGAGCGCCCTTCGTGTCGTTGCGGCGAGCAGCTCGCGACGGCGACGTTTGCCGAGCTGCGTCCCGCAGGGCTTTAACCTGCCCGACCCGGCCCGCAGACCGGCGGGAAGAGGCGGAAGTGCCGGACGAGGTCAGACCGTTCGTCGGCGACTTCCGCAAGCGGTCCAGCCGGGCAGGCTTCTTCCCGGCCGGGGAGGATCCGCCAGTGGTCCGGGATCCGCTGCTGCGACCGCGACCAGCGGCTTTAGTGGTGCCGGCGTTCCCGTTACGGGCCTGCGTCGGCACACGGCCCGAACTGCGTCGGCCGGTCGACCCCGTCCCGGCCGCGGTACTCGACCTGGCCGTGCGCCCCTGCGTCGTCTGGGCCTTGGGCTTGGCCTTGCGGTCGTGGCGGTGGCGGGTGGCTGCGGCGGCGGTGCCGAGGACGACCGCGCCGGTCGCGGCGACCGCGAGCGCGGCCGGTCCTCCGACCAGTGCGGCGGCGGCCAGCAGGGAGGCGGTGGTGTTCGTGCTGGTCACGGCGAGCGGGACGACCGGCCACCCGCCAGGGGTGTGGTCGACCACGGCGGCGGCCGGGGTGGGGGTGGGTTCGGGTGTGGGGGTCGGGGTGCTGTCCGGAGGGGCGTCGGGGCCTGCTACCGGAGCGAGGGTGGTGTCCGTCATGCTGGTGTGCACTCCTTCGCGGAGAACAGCAGAGCCCGCACGCGATGCTTCCTACGGCGCCGCGTACGGGCTCTGCTGGGCGAGGTGTTGCAGGTCAGAGCCGGTTCGGCTCCAGGGAGAAGAAGACGACGTTCGCCCGGGTGAACTCGGGGTTCTCCGCGCTGATGCGCTCGCGCAGCCACAGGAAGACGTCGTTGCGGGTGCTTGTCGGGCCCGGGGTGAAGGTGCCGTGCCAGGTGCTGGCGATCCGGCCGGGCATGTCGAGGGTGAGCACGTAGTGGTGCGAGCCGTGCTGCTGGACGGTCGGCGTGGTGTTCTGTTCGGTCTGGCTGCTCACGCGGTGTCTCCTGTCGCGTCAGGTGGTGGGTGCGTCGGCGCACGGGGTGCACATGCCGAGCGAGCGCGGGATGCGATATCCCGCGTCGCGACGGCAGTTGGGGCAGATCCGCTGGGCCGCGTTCGCTCGCTCGAGTGCCGCCCGGCGAGCGGGGGTCATGGGGCGGATGGGTTTGGCCTGGTCGATGCGGTAGAGGTAGGCGACCAGCGGCCCACGACGGCGCCGGGGGCGCTGCAGCTCGGCGGCGACGTCCTGCCCGCCGGGCCGCAGCCCGAGCGCCCGCAACTGTCGGTAGGTGGCGTATCCGTCCGGGGCCAGGCGCCACCGGTAGACCGGCAGGCCGCTCACGACGAGGCACCTTCGAGCGTCCGGCCGGCGGCGGTGTCGCGGTGCTCCTGGTAGCGGGTGGAGACCCAGCCGACCGACCAGCCGCACAACTCGGCTGCCGACCGGACCGGCAGCCCCTCCGCGAACGCCGCGGCGACGATCTGACGGGCGCGGTCTTCCGGCAGCTTCTCGTTCACCGGACCGCCGGAGAGCAGCAAGGCGCGTTCACGAGCCTCCCGCTCCTCCCGCTCCGTCTGCTCCCTGCGGGCCGCTTCTTCGCGGCGCCGCGAAGCTTCCTGGCGGCGCTGGACGGCCTCACGTTCAAGGCGTTCACGCTCGCGTTGCTGGTGTTCACGCTCGCGTTCACGGCGTTCACGGGCCTCCCGCTCTACCCGCTCCCGCGCCTCCGCCTGCTCGCGTTCGGCACGGCGTGCGGCTTCCTCCCGCTCGGCCTGTTCACGGACGAGGCGGGCCTCATGCTCACGCTGTTCACGAGCCACTTTCTCGGCGTACTCGCGCTCCTCGCGGGCCCGCCGCTCATCCGCCTCGCGCCGTTCAGCGGCCGCCCGATCGCGCTCTGCCTGCTCGGCCCTGCGCTGAGCTTCCCGCGCCGTTAGGGCGGCGGTGATGGCCCGCCGGTAGGCGAGTCCGGTCTCCGCCGTGACGATCAGCAGCAGCGGCGCGACCGCGTGCACGGCCACGCCGACCAGGTCTTTCCGAAGCGCCGAGTCCGCGACGTTCAGGGCGAGCGTCATGCAGCCGGTCATCCACCGCAGCGCGACCGGCCACCCACCGCCATGCCCGCCCAACCGGGCGAGCACGGCATCCAGGCGGACCACGATCACGACCGCAGCGTCCACCACCAGCGGCAGGATCGGCGCCGTCCAGTCCCACTCATCCGGCGTGTGGGCGGCCATGAGCGGGGTGACGGTGAGGATCGAGTAGAGCATCGCCCCACCGACGATCAGCCACGTCCCGACCGACAGAGCGCGCTCGGCTGAACGGATCTGAACACTGTTCATTCCGGCGCCTCCCGCACCTCGACCGAGGCGATCAGACGGACCGCGGAAGCCGGGTCATCCGGCCACACGCTCGACTCGGTCCACTGCCACTCGGCGCCGTCCGTGAACACGTAGCCGAGCGCGTTCAGCGCCCGTGAACGCTCCCGAACAGTCGGCACCTCACCGCAGCCGAGGTCCGCCTCGGGCCAGGCTGAGACCGGCCCGGGCAGCACCACATACAGCCGCCAGCGGTCCTGGCGGTTCGACAGGTGCGCCGTGAACGTCGTGGCCATCACGCCACCTCCGAGGTGCCCGCGGCGGCCTGGTTGGTGAGCGCGAGACGGGCCGCGAGCACGCGCCGGCGAGCCCGGCGGATCCGGCGCTTGTCGATCAGCGACGGGGTCTGGTCAAGCGTTGCGATCTGCGCGTCGAGCAGGTCGACCTCCGCCCGAATCAGCGGCATCTCGATCTCGATCGCGTCCAGCTCCGCGTCCGACGGCTCGCCGTCGAACGGGGTGGCCGTAACAACGGCCTGAAGTGCAGCGATGGACTTCATTGGGTGTGTTCCTTCCACAGAGGAACGGCCCGGAACGAGGCCCCGGAGCTGCAACTCCGGGGCCTCTCGCCGTTGGAACCAATCCGGCTCCCCTCAGCCCCGCCCGTACGAGACGGGCAGAGGAGGCAACCGGCCGCAGCCGTCTCAGCTGCGGAAAGGTTGGTGCGCGGACCTACGCCGAGCTGGCCGCCTTTTCTGAGGAGGCGGCGACCTCGTCACGCTGTTGAGTTCTCAAAGCACCGTCGCTTCCTTGGAGCCGTTTCACTGGCCCTCCGGGCGCCGGGAGCAGCCCAAAGAAGGCCATCCCCCGCTCGCTGTCCTAGGACTGCGGGCGTCTGAGATGACAATGGCGCACAGTCCCAGGACTGTCAACAGTCCTGGGACTGTGTTTGACTTGTCTTGTCGAGAGGAGTTCTGCGTGGCACCCAAGTGGCGAGAACTGGCAGACAAGCTCGCTGAGCGGATCAGGAGTGGCGAATACGCCCCCGGTCGCCAGCTGCCGCACATCCGAGACCTGGTGGAGGCCGGTGAAGGATCGAAGTCCACGGTTCACGCGGCGTACAAGGCCCTGGAGGCTGAAGGGCTCGTGACCTCGTCCCGAGGCCACGGCACAGTCGTACGGCAGCCGGCGCCGTTGAAACGACTCGGCATCGCCCGATACGACAAGACGAAGTGGCGAGACGGCGATGAGGTCGCGTTCATCGCGGACCGTGTGGCGTCGGGTCGGGCGTACAAGCGGGGCGAGCAGACGCAGAATGTCAGTCGCGTACCCGCGTCGGCCCTCGTGGCGGCGGCTCACGGGCTGCCCGAGGGAGCGGATGTATACGCGCGCGCCCGCCTCGTGAAGGAGGGCGACCAGCCGACTCACACCCTGACCAGCTACTACCGGCCCGAGCACGTCGAGGGAACACGCATTGTCGACCCGACGCCCGGGCCTGCCGGCCCGGGCGGCGGTTTCCGCGTGCTCTACGACGCCGGATACGAGATCGACCACATGCGCGAGGAGCTGTTTGCCCGGATCCCGACAACTGAGGAGGCGACGCTGCTCCAGCTGGCTCCCGGCGAGTGGGTGGTCGAGCTCCACCGCACCACGTACACGGCGGACGGCACCGTTGTTGAGTTCGCCATCGGCATCCACGCGGCCAGCCGCTTCGCGTGGGCGTACGACTTCAAGGTCCCCGACTCGGCACAGGAGGCGACGCAGTGATTTCGCCACAGGCGTGGTCCGACGCCCAACTGCTCTGGGACTTCCAGCAAATGCACCACGAGCCGCGCCCCTGCTCGGTCGGCATCGGACTGGGCAGCCACGACCTGGGTGTGGCAGAGGTGACGGCCGACCTATACCAACGCGGAATGTTCCCGCTGATCGTCTTCACTGGCGCCACGAGCCGCACGACACGCGATCGGATGCCTCGCGGGGAAGCTGAGCACTACCGGGAGCGGGCGATAGAGCTGGGGGTGCCGGCGTCTGCCATCCTCGTCGAGCCGAAGGCGCGGAACACGGGCGAGAACATCCGCTTCACCCGCGCCCTGCTCGCGGAGCAGGGCGTTGGCGTGTCGTCCATCCTGCTTGTCAGTAAGCCGTACGAGGAGCGCCGGGCCTACGCGACGGCCCGCAAGCTCTGGCAAGAGGTCGAGATCGTCAGCGCATCCGCCCCCATGACGCTCGCGGAGTACGTTGATTGGATCGGTGACGCCCGCCTAGTCCTCGACATGCTCGTTGGAGCGCAGCAGCGCCTGCTGATCTATCCGGAGCAGGGATTCATGATTAGCCAGCAGGTTCCCGAGGCCGTCACTGCGGCCTACGACCGCCTCCGAGCCGAAGGGTTCACGAGCCGCCTCGCTTTTACGCTGCGAACGGGCGGGCAGGACCCGTCACTGTGAGGCCATGCATACGGCCCATCGCCGTGCGGGTCGATGGGCCGTAATCGATACAACCATCACGCCGCTCTGACAGTCTCCGACGCAAGCAAGCTGAGCATGCACCTGCCTGCGCGGATGCACCTCGGGCACGCTGAACTGGAGGCAGGGAACGACTATGCAGCTGGTCTTTATCGATGACAGCGGGCAGCGCAAGCCGCGGCGGGGTGGACTCGGCGAGCTTGTCTCTGTAGGGGCCGTCATGTTTCCCGAGGATCGGGTAGCCCTCTACTCCCAGGCCGTCAGCGCCCTCCGTGCTGAGATCGGCATGCCCGAGGGCGACGAGTTCAAGTGGAACTCGCCCAAGGGAAGCTTCCTTGCGCAAGCAGGAGGCCAGACGGTAAAGCAACTCCGTAGAGGTATGTTGCAGATAGCAGCGGCATGTCAGGTTCGCACTGCGGTCGTGATCTGGGATCGCGGTCAGGTTCCCTGGGACAAGAGCGAAGTAGCCAGCGAGATTCTGAGCTACCTCTACGAGCGAATCGAGCGCCAGCTAAAGGAGAATGACGAGCGTGGCGTAGTCATCGCCGACGTCCCCGGCGGAGGCTCCTCGGACCATAGCAAGTGGCTGGCTGGAGTCTTGGACCTAACCACCCTAGGCACTCGTTATGCGAGGCCAGAGCAGGTCATCATGCCGATCGTTACGGCACCTTCCCACCACGTCCCGCACCTTCAACTTGCTGACCTCGTTACAGCTGCTACGACTGCGGCCTTCGCCGGCCAGACATCCGGACTGGAACTCGTGGAGCTGCTGAAGCCGCTAGCCCGAACCAACGCCTATGGCTCCATCGGTGGCGCTGGGGTCGTCTTGTGGCCCAACTCTCTCTATGACCTCTACTTCTGGGTTCTCGGGGAGAGCGCGTACTGGAGAGGTGGCACGAGCCACGCGCTGGGGCCAAGCGGAGAGCCGTTTGCGACGCCCGGCCGGCCGTTTCGAGAGAGCGACGGCCTGCCCGAATGAGGGATGCCTATGACTCGATTTCCCTAGCCTCCGTGACGGAGCCCCGCAGCGATCGCTCCGAGGGACTAGGCGAGACCTGGTCGAGCTCGAAGAGGGTCGGCTGCACCTGCTCCTCCGAATAGTAGCGGGTCACGTGATTCAGCGCCTCGCGCTCCTCCTCCGTTAGGGATGTGAGTAGGGTCAGAGCGACCGGGGCGAAAATACCTAGGGGAAATTTGGCTGCGGTTCTCCCCTTCCCTGTCCGGCTTGGGAAATCACATACCAGCGGCCGAGATCCGAAGAGCGATGCAACTGCCGTTTGCACATAGGCGGTTGCACTGAAAGTGCGAGACAGGTTGATCAGCTCTTCGTCGTGCGCTACGTCGTCTCGATTGACTGTGGCGTACGAGACGGTCCGAGTCGGGGTCGCGAGTTCAAGTTCGCTGATTGGGACTCTGCGTTGTTCGGCCCGGCGCAGCAGTTCCTGGAGCGAGATACCGTCGCCCTGCTGTGCCTCAACCCTAAGCTCATCCACCTTGCCTGCGAAATAGGTGGAGGAACTGGGCCCGCGAAGGCAGAGCATCTCTCTTTCGAGGGTCCACCGAAACTCTGTAGATTCATCCTCGCCCAGCTCTCGCTGGCGATCAAGGATTCGACATGCCCGCGCATGGAGAACGTCTAGGTTGCTGCCAATCAAGTACTGCAGATTCTCCGAGTCATTCTCCAGTCGGAGCCGAGAAACAGATTCGAGAGTCAGAGGGCGACCGATACGCCGCCAGAATTCGTAGTCATTGATCGGGGGGAGTTCGAGTAGGAACTCGAGTGCTGTTGCATCGAGGTCACCCGAAACCTCTTGTTCGCCAGGAAAGTTACTTGCCGTACCTCCAGAGCCTACCCAGACGGCCCCGAGAAATCGCAGCAGTCGCGACGTCCGGCGCTTGTCGAAGTGGCCGGAGATTTGGGCAACCGCAGCGGCCGTGGCGCGAGAGTCAAGCCGCTTGGCACCGCTGAACCCAGCCGCGACACCGGACGCCATGGACTCGGCTTCCCTTTCGGTTAGAAGGCCTCTTCCTCCTTGGAGTACAGCGCTAGATGCGAGACCGACAACCGGCTCACTGTAGCGGCTGCGGATGAGCACTTCCATTCCGCGTGAGTCGGCGAGAAGCGTGTCGTCATCTCGGGCAGCGTCTTCTTCCTGGCCAATCCGCAACGGGTCTTCGCCGACTGGGTCGAGAGCAAATACGATCGGATCGTGCTTACGAATTGCTGCAACGTCATCGCGGAGCACATCGGGACGGGTGTCGGATTTGAGGAAAACGAAACGCTCGCGCTCGTTCGGCCAGGAAAGAACGAGATCCGGAGCGAAGCTGTGATTAAAGAAGTCGGTCTTCCTTACTGTCGCCCGAGTGTCAGTCTGGGCTAGTTCGTGGGCGACGACAGTCTTGATTCGATTGACGGCCTCACGAGGGTCGGCCACTTCGAATGCCGCATGCAGCGCACTGGAAAAGTCAGTCACCGTCACCGGACTCCCTCCAGTACTTCATTCTTCTGAATAAGGGCGCGATGCTCGCGTGTAATTACGAGCTGCTCTTGCTTCTCCGACAGTACGATCATCCATAGCCGGTCCGCTACCCAGCCAACGAGTTCGTTGTCGATCTGCGACTCTACTTCTTCGGGAGGGATATCGCCAAATACGTCGACACTATGCTTATGGAGGGCTTTTTCAATCCACTCCTTGGAGAGCAGCTTGTTCCAGTCCTGCACGTTGAAAGGGCACCAGGTGATCCACATGAAGTGGTCGACGAAGCATTGGGGATTGCTGGCAATCACGTAGCATTTGGCGAGATAGCTTAGGTAGTGGGTGCCCTGGTCTCCCGGGGTCGAATATTTTTTGCACTCCGCCATGAATATATCGTTGTCGAATTCGCCGCCGCAGAGCAGACCGCCGAGGTCTAGGGAGAACTGAGTTTGCTTTCCTGTCGGCCAATTGAACGTCATGCGCCGGCTCCATTTGGGATCCGTGTTGGTCCATGAAGCCTTGACACGCGTAGTGGCTTCCAGCCACTCCTTCGCTCGTCTGGCACCGTCGGCGCCGATCTCATGCAGATCTTCTCCCGGCATGTGGTGACCATACGTGGCAACTGACGGTGTGGGCAGAGGATTGGTAACACTGCATGAGCGCTCAAGTACGCCGCTGGCTGCCGCGTAGTCGCCCGGAGGCTAGTCAAGCCACTCGCGTGCGAGGGGAGGGCAGGTCGGTGGGCTTCTCTGTGCCGCAGGGGCGGTTGCCTTGCGGGCAGGTCCTGGCGTCGGCATGGAAGATGAGGTGACGGCAACGTCTGACGGCAACGTCGACGAATCTGAGCGGCCCTGAGCGCGCTTGGAGGCAGGCGGCGGGCTGGCCACATGTCGCGCCAGCCAAGTCGGGCGTGGGGCTGGTCGAACTTACAAAGCAGATGTCGGCGGTTCGAAACCGTCCGCGCCCACCAGTAGGTAGCACGACGAAGGCTCAGGTGACCGGTACTGAACCGGGAGCCTGGGCCTTGTTCGTTCCTCAGCTGCGGAGGCTGGGGAGAGGCGTCGTGTCAGTTACGTGCCAGATGCGTCGCCGGGCTCTGCTGGCCGGACCTTCCTGATCTGCTCGTCGACGTGGGCGGCGATGGCGTGGTCGCGGCCGTTCACCAGGTGCTGATAGATCAGCGCGGCACGGACCGATCTTCAGCTCTCGGCTGGCGGCCAGCAGCTCTCGGCCGGCGGGCCCTTAGCCATGTGCCCCACCGTGCTCCCGTGTGCGCCTTCCTAGCTCTTGCTAGTGGAGAGACGCTGCCAGGGTCCGTGCGGACTCTCGGGAGGGAGAAGGCGTGACCCAGCCGAAGTGTGGGGCTCCGAAGAAGAGCGGGGGCCGGTGTACGAGGCCGGCTGTCGTGGGCAGCGGTCAGTGCTACCAACATCAGGGCGAGTGGACAGCCCGAGCACAGGCGGACCGAAAGAAGAAGGAGGCCGAAGCGAAGAAGAAGGAGCTTCGGAAGAAGAAGCGATCCTGGTGGTGAGCGGCGGCTGACATCCACGGCTGACATCCACGGCGGCGGATGCGGAAGGTCGGAGACGGTCGGTAGTGGCAGCACAGCCTTCGGCTGTTGGATGCGGACGGCCAGGCCGGTCCAACTCCTAAGGCGGTGGTCAGCTCCATGCCGTATAGCAGCGGAGTACAGCAACCGTGGCGATCGCAGCCGACCCCCAACGCACTCGTGGGGCTGAGCGGCCAGCCCAGCAGACCTCAGCGACCGCCCGGCCCGTAGCTTGCATCGGGGTGCTTGCCGGCTCGCAATAGGTTCACTTCTGCACCATGTGGCCGGATCGCCCCCTTGCCTGCGCTTCGCGCGCCTGTCACACAGTTGATAGGCGGGGCGATCGGGGGAGGGGACAGATCTATGTCTGTGCTGGGTGAGGATCAAGCTGTGCCGTCGGCTTGGGCGGTCGAGCGGTTTGGACGCGGCGCCGGCAAGCTTGCCGTGGCGCTCCCGGTTCAACTGGCCCGGGCGCACGCGCGGGCTCACGCCGTGCACCTCACGGCCGGGCTGAAGAAGCGGAGCCCGTATGGCTCCACACTGGCTGAGGCGGTGCGCGAGAACCTGGCTGACACGGCACGGGAACTAGGGGAGTCTGTCCGAGACGTGCGCGGGTATGAGTACGCCGTGATCAACGATCACGCGCTCTTCCCATTCAGGTACGCAGACAGGCCGCGGCCGCTTGATCGGGCGCGGCTCGCTTCCAACACCTCCCCTACACGGCGCCGTCTGTTCCGGGCGCATGGTCCGGAGCCTCAGGATGCCCTCTTCGATCTCGACGACGACCTGACGACGGAGGACTACCTGGAACTGCACGAAACCTTCGAGGAGCTGGGTGCGTCCACGAAGCTCGTGTGCGTGTTCTTCACGGCAGACCCGGAGAACGGCATCCATGTGATCCATTGGGGAGATGCCCGCCTCGAACCCGACCGCACGTTCAGCTGGCCCTACAGGGAACAGCTCCCAGTCGCTCCTCAGCCGCTCGAATGACCGACGCGGGACCTTGACGGAGCCGCTGACAGCGGCATGCCAGTTCCGTGCCAGATGGCACGGTCAGCGACGGTCACTCGGGGGACGCAAAGGTGCAGCGTCCGCCGACTGCCCATCTGCCTGGCCGGGGAACGATGAGTTCCATGACCCTTGATGAGCGGCGTGCAGCTGGTCTGGGTGCAGGCGGAGTGGGGCGCTGCCGACTAGGCAAGGTCCGATCCAGAGGCCCTAGGCACTTCGGGACAGCCGAAAGGCGCCCGGCCTGGAGCGTCAGGCCGGGCGCCTTTCGTCGGGGCGTGTGCGTCAGGACGCGGAGGCGCTGCTTGCCGCGGGTGTGCCGGCGAGGATCGTCTCCTCCACCGCTTCGTACCGCATGGACTGGTCGGCCGGGTCGCGTTCGAAGAGCACCGTGCCGAGCCAGCCCGCGAGGAAGCCCAGCGGGGCCGAGAGGATGCCCGACGTGGTGAACGGGAACCAGTTGAAGTCCTGGTCCGGGAAGATCGCCTGGGGCGATCCGGACACCAGGTTGCTGCCGGCCATGAGGATGAACGCGGAGGCGCTGCCCACGATGAGGGTGCAGAGCAGTCCCGTACGGGAGTAGCGGCGCCAGAAGAGGCTGTAGATGAGGGCCGGTGCGACCGCGGACGCGCCGATGCAGAACGACAGGGTGAGCAGTGCCTGAAGGTTCAGATGCCGTGCACCGGCGGCGATCGCGATCGCCACGAGCCCGACGCCCGCCGCGGCGGTCCGGGCGATGGCCATCTCCGCGGAGTCCTTCAGCTGTGCCTTGCGGCGCAGCCCGTGCGTGATGAGGTCGTGCGCCAGGGTGTTGGCGCAGGCGAGGGTGATCCCGGCGACCGAGGCCAGCAGGGTGAGGAAGATGGCTGTCGCAACGGCGGTGAACAGCAGTGTCTCGACGGTCGTCTGGTCCGTGCCCATGACGGCCTGGCTGACCATGAGGAAGGCTGTCTTGCCCTGCGGGTCGCCGGCGACGATCCCCTGGTGGCCGACGATCGCCGCCGCGCCGAAGCCTATGACGGCGATCAGCAGACAGGTCACGACGACGGTCGACACGGCCCAGGACATCGAGCGCCGCACGGCTGCCGCGCTGCGTGCGGTGAACATGCGCATGGTGATCTGCGGCAGCACCGCGGCGCCGAGCACGACTGTCAACTGAGTACTGATCATGTCGAGTTCGTTGCCGCCGAACTGCAGACCGGAGGCGAGGTAGGCGTCTCCCGCCCCACTGCCGCGTTTGGCGGCGTCCAGCAGGGAGGGCAGGCTGAAGTCGAAGCGGTTGAGGATGAGCGCGGCGATCGCGAGGGACGCGCCGAACAGGACGACGGTCTTGACGATCTGGATGAAGGCGGTGCCCTTCATGCCGCCGATCGCCGCGTACACGATCATCAGCAGGCCCAGGAACACGATCGCGCCGGTCTTGAAGCCGTCGGAGTCGAAGCCGAGGACGACGGAGAGGAGATCCCCGGCGCCCGCGAGCTGGAAGATCACCAGCGGCAGCAGTGCGGTCAGGGTGACCGCGGCCGTGGTGATCCGCACGGCGGGGCCGGGAAGACGCCGGGTGAAGACGTCGCCGATCGTGAACCGGCCGGCGTTACGCAGCGGTTCGGCGAGCAGGAACATCATCAGGACAAGCGAGAGCACGGTGCTCAGGGCGAGCGTGATGCCGTCGTAGCCGACGAGGGCGATGATGCCGATGGTGCCGAGCACGGTGCCGGCGGAGATGTAGTCGCCGGCGATCGCGAGGCCGCTCTGGACGGGGGAGAGCGAGCGGTAGCCGGTGTAGAACTCGCCCAGGTCGTCACGATCGGGGCCGGTCATCACGCACAACAGCAGCGTGACGGTGATGACCGCGATGAACGCCATCAGCGACATGGTCTGGGCCCCGGAGCTGAAACTGGTCATGCGCGCGTACCTCCGGTGGGCTGCTGCCACACGGGACGTCCGGAGTGGCTCCGACGTCCTGGCCGGGGCGCGGCCGCCTGCTCGGCGCGTTCGCGGATCGCCGCGGCGAGCGGGTCGACGCGCTTACGCGCAATCCGCTCGTAGAGCGCGATCGCAGCCAGCGCCACGGGCAGCTGGAGGAGCCCCAGGACCAGACCGGTGGTGAGACCACCGGTGATGTTGCTGGTCATCATCGAGGGGGCGTATCCGGACAGGAAGAGGAAGATGACGAAGTAGCCGAGCGCGGTGAAGGTGGCGACGCGGCGGAGCCTGCGGTAGGCCGATCCGAGTCGGCGCAGATCATCACGATCGTCGGTGGCGGCGGGCGATTGCGGCTGCGGGGACGCGTCCCAGGCTGCCTGTGGATCGGTGTCCCAGGACGGCGATCCACCCTCCCAGGACTGCGACGCCGCCTCTTGGCGGTGGCGCCCGGCATTCCGGTGCTGCGGTACGGGCGGTGGGCCGGGGAAAGACTGGTGGTACGACATCGATCTTGCTCCTTGCCGCCCCGGGGACGGGTGGGTGGCGCTGGTGGTCCGCGTACGTTACTCATGGGTATGGCCCCTGCGTAAGAGGTTTCCGACCGCTCGGTATGTCGGTTCGGTGACGATCCTGTGTGCGCGGCAGCGGAAACCCGCGGTAACCCCGTGGTGGATCTTTCCGCAGGTCATGCGGGGGTGAGCCTCGGGCGCCACGTGCACTGCGTCGACCGCCTGACAGCGGCGCTGTTCCAACCCCCGCTGCCGGTCTCCGTTGTTCCTCAGCCGCGAAGGCGGGGAGAGGCGTCGTGCCACGCACGTGCCAGATACGTCGCCGGGCTCGGCCGGCCGGACCTTCCACGTCTGCTCGTCGACGGGGGCGGCGATCGCGTGCTCGCGGCCGTTCTCAAGGTGGTGATAGATCAGCGCGGGCCGCGCCAAGAGTGTCCCATCCGCTGCATCAGCTCCCGAGTGGTCGCACCGCCCGCCGCGAGCGGACATCGATCGAGCCCACGGCGGTGGACTGGCTGACACCCGCAGAGTGGAAGAGCGGAGGGCTGAGGTCTACGCGGTCCGTCTCCTGGACCCAGTGGCTGGGCAGGGGTCTGATCTTGGTCGGCTCCTAGGCTGTGGCGCTATGGAGAACCAGCTCACCCATGAGGCCAGTGCCTTCATCAATTTCCGGAGCTTCAAGTTCCAAGATCCGGGGTCACACGGCTACAGGTGGGTCGACATCAAGCACCTGCGGATCCCGGCCGAGTCCGGCGACGCCCAGGAACTGCTCGGGACGCTCATCGGGCATGAACAGTTCCGGGACGACTACGCGGGCGGCGGAGTCCTGCCGGAGGGATCCAGGCACGGCCCGTACTGGGTGAGGCTGGTGACCCCCGACGTCTACGAAGCTGTCAGTCGGGAGAAGAGCGCGCACATTCTGTGGGGGTGGGCGAACCAGTTCGGGGACGTACCTTACGAGCTGGAGGCGAAGCTGCGGCAGGAGGTGTTCGACCGCTTGGCGGTGGCCGACCACATCTACTACCTGAGCGGGCTCGGGGATGAAGCCATTCACGACTGGGGGCGTGTGCACGAGGACTTCCACGACTTCGTGCTCATCGACCGCTCAGCCGGACGGATCACCCTCCTCGTCGCGGCCGACGACTGAGCCGCTGGGCATGGCTGCTGGGGAAGGACATTTGAGGAGACGACTCCTGATCTGCGGCTTCCAGGTGCCTCTTGTACTCCGCCCACCGGGGCAGGGTCGACGGTAGCTCGCCGGCCCTCGCCCTGCGGGTCTCGAACTCTCCGACGATGCGTCGGCGCTGGATCTCGATGAGGGCTTCGTTCCTGATGGACTTCATTTCCGCAGGAGATTCGCACTCCCTCTCGTCGATGACGAAAGTCGCAAGCATGAATCCATCCGCAGTCCTCCTGCGGAACGTCGAGATCATCGACTTGTTGGGCTTCTGGGGTTCGACCGGCTCCGTCGTTTCAGGGTGTTTCGCGGTCGCGGCGGACTCGTGCGTCGCCGGTTCCTCCCGGGCGTCCGGCCCCTCGGGTGGGGGCTCGGGTATCGAGGGAAGCTTTGTCGGGCGGTCGGTCACTGAAAGCTCCGGGGCGGGTGAGGTCGGGGCGGAGGGCGGTCTGAAGTCGTGGCCCCCCCGGGCCTCTGGGGTTCGTGTATGACCTCATCCCCCCTACTTCGGCGGTCAGTTGAGCGTATGTGGGGAGTCGGCGATCGCGCACTCCCCTGGTGGGGACGGTGACGCGGACATGGTCGGTTAGGGTGTGGGCGTCGGGGGACGGAGCTGGGCTCCCGTGTGTGTATGGATCTGTCGGAGAGCTCAGTTGGCTATACGTTCCGTTAATGCACTGGTCGGCGCTGCCTCGAGGGTGGCCGACTCCTCACCGCCGGAGCGTGTCGACGATCCGGTCATCTCCAGGATGCAGAGCGGCCGCACAGCGGTGGGGCTGCTGGCCACGGTGTGGCTGCTCTTCGCCTATCCGTTGCGTGTGGGCCGGGAGAGTTTCGTGCTCGGCAAGCTGGAGGAGCTGCTGATCGGGTGCGGCATCGTGCTCGCCACCACGGTCGTCGGCATCGGCGGCTTCATAGTCCTGGCTCGTGCGCCCCTGGGGCGTATGTACGCGCGCCGGGTCGGCGGTCCTCTGATGGAGCTCGGGGCGATACCGCTCGGCGTCGGGGTCGTCTGGCTGATGCTGGCCGCCCTGGGCGGTGACATCATCGCGCCCGAGGACGTCGGGCCGCACGACTTCACCTTCGGGCTGTTCGGGACGACCATAGGCCGGATCATCACCGGTGCGGTGATCGGTCTGCTGTTCTTCGCGGCCGCCCTCGCCTGCGCTGTCCTTCTCGTCGCGGCGCTGTGCTTCACCCTCACGGCCGCCTTCAAGGGCATGAACTCCTGCTTCCGCGCGGGGGACGTCCATCAGCTGCTGCCCGCCCTTGTCTCACCGCTGCTCGTCTGGTCGCTCTTCCTCCTTCAGCTTTTCGACGGCTCCGACGTGGCTGCTCCTCCCCTCGTGATCTACGCCTTCTCGTTCGGCGGCCCGCTGTCGGTGACCCTCCTGTCCGTCTGGGAGGTGCGGCGGTTGCGCGTCCGGCACGGTGTGACGTTCCGGTCGGCGCTCGGTCGGTAGTCCCCTTATGTCGCGACCGGGGGGCTTCAGGGGCTTCGGACGTGGGTAGTCGTCGCGTGGTGCGCGTGGGCGGGGCTCGTTCGTGGTCGGGCGCCGTACTCGGGCCCTCTTCTTCCGGCAGCGCCCTATTGGACCTGAGAGAGAGTCACGTGCATCTTCAAGAGATCTGGCGATTCCCCGTCAAGTCCATGCGCGGGGAGCAGCTGAAGAGCGTCGAGCTCACCGAGGACGGGCTGGTGGGCGACCGGCATGTTCATGTGCGCGACGAACAGGGCCTGCTGACCGCCCGCGTGCGGTCCCGGCTGCTCGGTCTTTCGGCGACCACCGGGGAGGACGGCGGCGTGCTCGTCGACGGGTACCCGTGGGACGGCCCGGAGGCAGCGGCGATGATCCGGGGCGCGGCGGGCCCTCGTGCGGAGGCGGTGCACTACACCGGGCGGGAGAGGTTCGACGTGCTGAACCTGACCGTGATCACCGACGGCGCCGCCCAGGCCCTCGGCCACGACCCGCGCCGGCTCCGGTCCAACCTGGTGATCGGCGGCGTCCCCGGCCTCGCCGAACGTGACTGGCCCGGCCGTACCCTGCGGATCGGCGACGCGGTGATCGGCATCCTCAAGCTGCGGTCCCGCTGCGTCATGACGACGGTCGACCCCGACACGGGTGAGCGGGACCACGGCGTCCTGCGCGACATCCACAGGCTGTACGACGGCACCTTCGCGCTCGACTGCTGGGTGGCCTCGCCCGGCACCGTCGCCGAGGGGGACGAGGTCCGGCTGACCGACGAGGAGTGGCCGGAGCCGGTCCGCGGCGGCTGGATCGTCGGGGCGCCGTACCTGGTGCCCTGAACCCTCCGAGCGCCTCGGTGTCCCCGTCGTTCGCCTTGTGCGGTTGACTCCGTCGGGGAGGCGGGGATGTACTCGCGGCATGGTTGACGTGGGGGATGCGCCCGAGGCTGAGGTGGGTGGCGTGATGACGCCGGAGCGATATGTCGACAGCCGGTTGACGCAGTATCAGGAGTGGTACGACCTCAAGGCCACCAAGATGAAGGCCATGCACCTGCGCATGCGTACCCTCGCCGTCGTCGGTGGTGCGCTCGTGCCCGTGCTCGTCAACCTCGATGTCGGGTTCGCGAAGGTCACCGCCACGGTGCTCAGCCTGATAGTCGTCGCCTCCGTGTCGTTGGAGAGCGTGTACCGGTATCGGGAGCAGTGGAAGAACTACCGGTCCACCGAGCAGCTCCTCGGGCATGAGCGGGTCTATTTCGCTGCTCGGGTGGGGCCGTACCACAACCTCTCCGACCGGGACTGCTTCACGACGCTGGTCGCGCGCGTCGAGAAGGCCATCGCCAGCGAGAACTCGGCCACCCTCAACGTCATGACCCTCGGCGGTCAGGTCAACGCCGACGTCCGGCAGCAGGGGGTGCCCGCCCCTCGGCCCGAGAGCTGACGTCATGCGTCGAAGTCGTACTCCAGTACGTACGACGCCGAGTCCAGCGTCATCTCGTTGAGCTCCACCGCGACTCCCTTCTCCGTGAACGCCGTACGGCCGATCAGGATCACCGGCGTCCCGAACTCCAGTGCCAGCCGCTCCGACTCGTCCGCCGTCGGCATGCGGCAGCGGATCTCCTCGCGGAAGTGGACCGGCTGGTGGCCGAGTTCGGCCAGTCGGGCGTAGGTGCCGCCCGGGCCCGTGTCGGGCGTCGCGATCGGGGTGTCCTCGGCGAGGGCGGCCGGAATGTACGAGACGGAGAGCAGGACCGGCTTGTCGTCCAGGACGAAGCGGCGGCTGCGGACACAGACCTGCGCATCGTCCGCCAGCCCCAGCGCCCCGGCGACCCGGGGCTCCGCCGTCGCCCGCCCGACCTCGATCTGGTCCACCACCAGGGCCCGGTCCTCGATGTCCGCCGACCAGACCGAACGGCCCGAGCCCCAGTTGTCCTGCGCGAGCCGGGGGATGCCCCGCCGACGCAGCGGGCGGAACGTGCGGACGAAGACCCCGGCGCCCTTGCGGGCCTCCGCCAGGCCCTCGTTGCGCAGGACGGAGAGCGCCTGGCGGGCCGTCATCCTCGCCACCTCGTATGTGGTCATCAGATCGTTCTCACCGGGGAGCCGGTCGCCGGGGGCGAAGGCGCCTGACTGGATGGCGGTTCTCAACTCGTCGGCGATGCGCTGGTACTTGGGCCGACGCCCGCTGTCCTGGTCAGTCATGGGTGGACCACTCCCTTCGTCTGCGGGACACCCTACGGCGCGCTCCGACGAGGTGGTGCACGCGTCTGCGCCGACCTGTGCGAGTGATCCATCCATCGGGGGACATCTCTAGAGATACGTTGACAGTGCGAGGTCACCGGGCTTCCCTGGGTGTATCCCCAGAGATCTGGAGCTTCGGGACGGAGGGAACGCGTGCAGCCACTGCCCGAGGTCGGCGACCTCGTACGCGACACGGCCACCGGGCTTGTCGGCTTCTACGTCGGCGGCGTCGCCGGCCGCTGTCTGATCCGGCCGGTCAACGGCGGCCGGGAGTGGGAGGCCGACCCCCGGGACGTCCAGCTCGCCACCCCGCTGCGCGAGCTGCGGGCGCGTGCCGCCGAGATCAACGCGCGGAGTCGGCGTGGTCTGACGTCGTAGCCGTCTGGCGACCCATGCTGTCGTAGCCGTCTGGCGACCCATGCCGTCCTAGCCCTCCGGTGTCCCATGCCGTCGTAGCCCTCGTAGCGGTGTGGCGGTGTGGCGGCGTGGTGGGCGGGTAGCCCGTTGCGCGCCTGTCGGCGTGGACGGTGGCGTTCTGCCGCCGCGCCTCGCGTTGTCAGTGGGGTGCGCGACACTGGAGGCATGTGCCGCAGCATCAAGACCCTTCGGCCCCCGGTCCTCCCCGAAGAGGCGACCGAGGACGACATCCACGCCGCCGCCCTGCAGTACGTCCGCAAGGTCTCCGGATTCCACAGACCCGCCGCGCACAACCGCGAAGTCTTCGATCAGGCCGTCGACGAGATCGCCGCCGCGACCGCCCGGCTCCTCGACGGACTCGAAGTACGCGGGCTCAAGAAGCCGGCGCCGGTGCGGGAGCCGCAGCCGGACGCCGTATGACGTAGGCCGCCAGCGCCCCCGCCAGGAAGAGGGCGAGGACGGACACGCCCGCGCTCACCCAGGTCGCGCCCAGCCACAGCCCGCCGAACCAGCCCAGCGCCACGCTGTAGCTCGCCCAGGCCACCCCCGCGAGGGCCGACCAGGGCAGGAAGTCCACGATCCGGCGCTTCGCCGCGCCCGCGCCCAGGGAGACCACCGAGCGGCCCGCCGGGGCGAAGCGGGCGATCACCACCAGCAGGCCGCCGCCGCGCGCGAGGGCCGTGCCGAGACGTTCCTGCGCACGCGTCAGCCGGCGGGAGCGGGCGATCGCCCGGTCCAGGCGGGCCCCGCCGCGCCACGCCAGCCGGTACGCGACGAAGTCGCCGAGCACCGAGGCCGTGGCCGCGACGAGGAGGAGTGGGACGACGGACGGGACGTCCGGGGAGGCCGCGGTGGCCGTCGCCGCCGCCGTCGCGGCCGTGATGACCAGGACCCCGCTCGGCAGCACCGGCAGGAAGACGTCGAGCAGTACCGACGTGGCCACCGCCGCGTAGATCCAAGGGCCTGCGGTCAACGACCGTAGTGACCCGATGCTGTCGAGCACGTTCACAGCGCTAGAGCGTACGCGGCGGCGGGGGGCGGAAACCGGCAGGGGCCGCAATCAGGCTGGGGCCGGAATCCGCCCGTGTACGGATGACGGCCGTCGTCGTGCGACGCCCGCCGTCGTGGTTACGCCGCGACCGGCTCGCGCCGCTCCTCGCGGGCGCCGCCGAAGACCCGGTCGAGCGCCAGGGCGCCGGGGCCGGTGAAGACGAGCAGCAGGAACGCCCAGCAGAAGAGCGCCGAGCTCTCACCGTTGTTCTGGAGCGGGAAGAGCCCCTCGGACTGGTGGACCGAGAAGTACGCGTACGCCATCGAGCCGGACGCGAGGAAGGCGGCGGTCCGGGTGCCCAGGCCGACGAGCACCAGGGCGCCGGCGACCAGCTGGATCACCGCCGCGTACCAGCCCGGCCAGGTGCCGGCCGTGGCGGTGGGCCCATCACCGAGCACGCCGAAGAGCGAGGCGGCGCCGTGGCAGGCGAAGAGCAGACCTATGACGATGCGGAACAGGCCGAGCGCGTACGGCTGGCCCTGCTGCAGTCGGTTGGCGAGGGAATTCATGGGGGGTGGGACTCCTTCGGTCGGGTCGGTCCCGGGGAGCCGGGACGCGGGGGACGGAACCGATGAGGTCGACAGGTTAGGCATGCCTCAGATGTACTTGCAAGTTCAACATTCGATGCTGAGCTGATCTGTGGCCGGGGTCACGCCGGTCGCGTCCTTCGCGCCCGTCCCCGCGCCCACCGTCACGCCCGTCCCCCCGCCCGGTCCCACACCCGCCGTCACGCCCGCGCGCTCAACTCCCGCTGAGGCTCCGCTCGTCGACCGTCACCAGCCGTCCGCTCGCCCGGGCCTGGGTGAGGGTCAGGCGGGCCGAACGGGCGTGCAGGGTCAGCGTCATGAGCTGGTTGCCGAACCAAGGGCCGCCCGTCCGGCGCCAGTCGATCAGAGGGCGGCCCGTGCGGCCGTGGCGGGCGAGCGCGCGGCCCAGGCGGCGGCCCGCTCGACTCCACCCGAAGCGGAAGCCCAGGCGTACCGAGCGCGGGATCGCGTTGTGCAGCGGCGAACATGTCAGCTGCACCACCCGTGCCTCGGGAGTACCGGGCGCCCCTTCTCGTACGTCTGCCCCCTCGCGCCCCTGCGGCCAGACGGGTTCCGCCACATACGCGTGGTGGACGTCCCCGGACAGCACGCACACCGTCGCCGGGGCCTCCGGGCCGCTGCCCGCCTCCGCGAGCAGCCGGGTCAGGGCCTCGAACGACGACGGGAACGCCGCCCAGTGCTCCAGGTCCGCCCGCTGCCGCAGATCCTCCGCGAACCGCGCCCACCGGCCCTCGGGGCCACCCCGCTCGCCCCGGCACAGGGCCGCGTTCCAGGCCTCCGCGTCGTGGATCAGCGGCGGCATCAGCCAGGGCAGCGACGTGCCGACGAGGAGATGGTCGTACGAGCCCCGTTCCGAGAGCGCCTGTTCGCGCACCCAGGCCGCCTCGGCCGGGTCCAGCATCGCCCGCGCGCCCTCCGTCAGGAGGCGGGCCGCCCGGGTGTCGACCATGAGCAGCCGGGTCCGGCCGAGGTCCCTGCGGTAACTCCAGCGCACACAGGCCGGATCGGCGTCCGCCTCCGCCGCGAACCGCCGCAGCCGGTCCGTGCCGTCGGGTACGGAGCGGATCTCCGCGTACAGCGGGTCGGCGGCCAGGTCGGCGGGGGAGAGGTTGCCCAGATGCTGGTACACCCAGTACGACATCAGCCCGCTCAGCACCCGCTCGCCCCACCAGTGGGTGGCCCGCATCCGCGCGAGCCAGGCGGCGCTGGTGTTCCAGTCGTCGATGACGTCGTGGTCGTCGAAGATCATGCAGCTGGGGACGGTGGAGAGCAGCCAGCGGACCTCGGGGTCGCCCCAGGACTCGTCGTAGAGGCGGGTGTACTCCTCGTACTCCCCGACCTCCGAACCCGGCGGGTCGCGCGGGTCCCGGCGGGCGGCGAGCCAGCGGCGGGTGGCCGCCGAGGTCTCGTCCGCGTACACCTGGTCGCCCAGCAGGACCAGCAGATCCGGGCGTTCGACCCCCTCGCGGCCGGCGGCGAGGTGCGTCGCGAGCATGTCCAGGGCGTCCGGGCCGACCGGGTCCCTGCCCTTGGCCGGCTTCGCCGCCCAGCGGCACGAGCCGAACGCCACCCTGACGCCGTCGCCGGGCGCGGGGGTGCGGATCGTGCTCGGGGGGAAGCGGGAGTCGGGCGGCGGCCAGACCGCGCGGCCGTCGAGCCGTACCTCGTACTCCGTCGTCGTCCCGGGAGTCAGACCCGTCACCGGTATCAGGGCGTAGTGGTGGCCAGCGATCTGGAAGGTGCGGGTGCTGCCGCCGGCGCCGGAGGTGCCGCGCACCTCCGCCGTGCACGGGCGGTCGGTCTCGACCCAGATCGTCGCGGAGTCCCCCCTGACCCCGTCGACGTACCGCAGCAGTGGTCCGAGTCTCAGTCCGGCCGCCATCGTTCTCCGTCCCCCTCTGTCGCCCCGCCCGCCCGTACGGTACGGAACGACGGAGGGGTGGCGGAAGTGATCTCGGAAACCGCGTCTCAGCAGCCGTTCAGGACCGACTGGAGGGCGCTCTTCTCGGCGGAGTCGACGCTCAGGCCCCAGTAGTACTTCGTGTGCACCCACGCGCGGACGTACGTGCAGCGGTACGAGGTGCGCGAGGGCAGCCACTCGGCCGGGTCGAGGTCACCCTTGGCCTGGTTGACGTTGTCCGTGACGGCGATGAGCTGCGGACGGGTCAGGTCGTTGGCGAACTGCTGGCGCTTGGCGGTGGTCCAGGAGTTCGCGCCGGAGCGCCAGGCCTCGGCGAGCGCCACGACGTGGTCGATGTCGAGGTCGGAGGCGGCGGTCCAGGTGGCGCCGTCGTACTCGGAGTACCAACTGCCGCTGACGGCCGCGCAGCTGGAGTCCTGGACGACACCCGAGCCGTCGCGCTTGAGGACGACCTCGCGGGTGTTGCAGGCGCCGGACTGCGTGATCCAGTGGGGGAAGAGGTCGCGGCTGTAGCCGGAGGAGGAACCTTCCGCCTTGACCGTGAGCGAGGCGAGGTACGTACGGGCCGTGGCCGCGCTGACGGGCGTGGGCATGGCCGCCTGGGCGGCGGGCGCGGTGGCGAGGAGGCCGGTGACGGAGAGGGCGGCGGTGGCGGCGAGAACGGTCACGCGGCGGGCTATTCGACGCGCGTAGACGGTGCCGGTGGTCATGGGGGCTCCCTGGGATGTGGGGGTTTGGTCGTGCGGGGGTGCGGGGTGGTGCTGTGGTGCGTGGGGTGGTGCCGGGGTCGTGCGGGGGTGGTGCGGTGGCGCCTGGGGCGCCTGTGGGTGGTGCCTGTGGTGCCTGTGGTGCCTGTGGTGCAGTTGCGGTGCGGTGCGGTGTGTCGGCCCGGTGTCGGTGCGGATGCGTGCCCGACGCCCGGACATCGTGGCGGCGCCAGGTTTCGGTGGGGGGTGCGCCAGGTAACAGAGTGGCGACATGGGCACGTCACATCAAGGGGTGTGACGGAACGACAGTTCCGTTTCCCGCCCCTAGGGTTGGCGTGTGCTTCTGGAAGTGAACGTCACCTTTGGGGTGGTTCTCGCCGTTCTGCTGCTCGTGGCCGCGGGCGTCGTCGCGTACGCCCGACTCGGCCGCGCCCGCGACTCACTGGTCGCGGGCGGGCGCGCGGCGGTCCAACTGGTCGCGGTGTCGCTCGTGATCGGCTGGGTGATGCGGCATCTGCCGCTGCTGCTGGGGTTCCTGGTGGTGATGTACGCGGTGGCCGTGCGGACCGCCGGACGGCGCGTCGTACCCGGCGCGGGGCGCGGCTGGTGGTGGGCCGCGGTGCCGATCGCGGCGGGCGTCGGGCCGGTCGTCGGAGTGCTGCTGCTCACCGGGCTCGTGCCGGTGCGGGGCGTGGCGCTCATCCCGGTCACCGGCATCCTCATCGGCGGCGCGCTGACCGCGACGGTCCTGGGCGGGCGGCGGGCGCTGGACGAGTTGGAGACGCGGTGGGGCGAGGTGGAGGCCGGGCTCGCCCTCGGACTGCCGGAGCGCGAGGCGCGGCTGGAGGTGGCGCGGAAGGCCGCGTCGGACGCACTGCTGCCGGGGCTCGACCAGACGCGGACGGTGGGGCTCGTGACGCTCCCGGGCGCGTTCGTGGGGATGCTCCTGGGCGGGGCGTCGCCGTGGGAGGCGGGCGCGGTGCAGCTCTTCGTCCTGGTGGCGCTGATGGTGGTGCAGGCCGTGGCGGTGGCGTCGGTGCTGGAGCTGGTGGCCCGGGGCGCGTTCGTACGGGAGGGGGCGCCGGGGGCGGACCGGGAGCGGGGGCGTGGGCGGGCTCGGTGAGGGGGCCGGCCGTCGCCTTGGGGGGCTGGGCGTCTCACCGCGCCTCGCGCGGGTTCGTCACCCCGCGAACGTCAGGCGAATGCCCTCGTCCGTGGCCGCCACCGCGATCTCCGTGAGGTCCATGACGTGGACGTCCGGGGCGAACGCCGCCGCCCTCGGGCCCACGCCCACCACGCGCATGCCCGCCGCGCGGCCTGCCTGGATGCCGGCCTCGGAGTCCTCGAAGACCACGCAGTCGGCCGGGGCGTGGCCCAGTTCCGCCGCGCCCTTGAGGAAGCCCTCCGGGTCCGGCTTGCTCGCGCCGACGCACTCCGCCGTCACCCGGGTCTCCGGCATCCGCAGCCCCGCCGCGCCCATCCGGGCCTGGGCGAGGGCCTCGTTCGCCGAGGTCACCAGGGCGTGCGGGAGGGCTTCGAGCGCGGTCATGAAGGCCGGGGCGCCCGGGACGGCCACCACGCCGTCCAGGTCCGCGGTCTCCTCCGCGAGCATCACCCGGTTGTCCGCGTAGTTCTGCTCCATGGGCCGGTCCGGCAGGAGGACGGCCATCGTCGCGTACCCCTGGCGGCCGTGGACGACCTTGAGCGCCTGCTCCGGGTCAAGACCGTGCCGCTCCGCCCAGCGCCGCCAGCAGCGCTCGACGACGGCGTCCGAGTTGACGAGGGTGCCGTCCATGTCGAGGAGGAGGGCCTTGGTCGTGAGCGCGGGCATCAGGGTTCTCCAGAGGGGTGGGAGGAGAGCAGAGCGGTCCCGCCCGCCGGTCAGGGGGTGCGGGCGGGACCACTTTGTTCCTCGACGATACAAAACGAGGGGGCCTCCCCGCCAATCCGTCCCGCATCGCGGACCGGAGGCGGGCCTCAGCCCGTGGTCTGCGCCTCCAGTTCGCGGCGCGTCTCCGGGCCGTACACGCCCTCCTCGTCCTCCTCGATGTACTGGTACGACTGGAACCGCTCCACCGCGCGCCGCACCTGGCGTGAGTACCTGCCGTCGATGGGACCCTCGTAGGCGTACACCTGGGTGAGCCGCCGCTGGAGTTCCTCGACCTCGGGTCCCGAGTCGCCGTAGCGCAGGGTCGGACCCGACGCGTCCTCGGTCGGCCTCCGGCTGGGTGCGGGCGCCGTCGTCGTCCGGGTGGCCGAAGGCGCCGACGGACCGGCCGGCGTGGTCTTGGTGGCCCTGCCCGTGGGGGTGGCGGCCCCGGTTCCCTGGCTGGAGGCGGACGGCGAGGCCGAGGGCGACGTCGAGCGGGAGGCGGAGGCGGACGGGGACGGCGGGGACGACGAGGGGGAGGACGGGGCCTCCGACACGACGACGTTCTCCGACGCGCTCACCGTGGGCGTGGGGACGGCCGCCCGGTCGTCCGTCTCGCCGTCGTCGCCGAGCAGGCCGGTGGCGAGCGCCGCCGTGGCGACCACGGCGACCGCGACGGCCGCCGCCAGCGCCACCAGGGCGCCGCGCCGCCGGGTGGCGGGGCGCTCGGGCTCGTACCACTCCGGCCCGTAGAGCTCCTCGCCGTACGAACCGTCCGGTCCGTCCGGGCCGCCCGGTCCGCCCGGTCCGCCCGGTCCGCCCGGTCCGCCCGGGCCGTCGGTTCCGTCCGGGCCATCCGATCCGTACGGCCCGTCAGAGCCGTAAGAACCGTCCGCCCCGTACCGACCGTATGAACCCTCCGACCCGTACGACCCCTCCGACCCGTACGACCCCTCCGACGCCCCTGACGCCACTGACCCGTACGACCCCTCCGGCGCCCCTGACCCGTACGGCCCCTCCGACGCCCCTGACGCCACGGACCCGTACGGTTCCTCCCCATCCGAGCGGGGCCCGTGCAAGACCACCCCCTGGAGTACCTCCGGGGTCCCCGTCACCGGCAGGAGCAAGGGCGTCGTGTCCGTCGGGTCCTGCGTCGCCGTCACCGGCGGGGGCGGCGGGGGTTCCCCCGGCTTCCCCTGCTCCCCGGGCTCGTCCAGGGTCACGTACGGCCGGATCCGCAGCGGGTCGAAGTCCTCCGCCGCCGCGACCTCCGCCTGGTAGCAGGCGCAGCCCGGTCTGTGTCCACCGCACTCAGGGCATGCGTGTCCGGTCATGGTGGATCCCCTCCCCATTTCAACTGGCAGCGATTATGCAGGCCGCCCGCAGCGGCGAGGAGAACAGCTGTGCCCTTCCGCAGGCCGTAACCGGACATTCCGCCCAGGATGGAGGGAACGGAAGCGAGGAGATGCCATGGCCCAGGACGAACGCACGGCGGACCTCGGCGGTGGCGGCCCGGTGCCAGGGGAGCACGGGAGTCACCGCTCGGTGATGGTGGCCATCGGCGCCCTGCTGCTCGGCATGCTGCTGGCCGCGCTCGACCAGACCATCGTCTCCACGGCCCTCCCGACGATCGTCAGCGAACTCGGAGGCATGGAGCACCTCTCCTGGGTGGTCACGGCCTACATGCTCGCGTCGACGGCCGCGACCCCCCTCTGGGGCAAGCTCGGCGACCAGTACGGCAGGAAGAAGCTCTTCCAGGCAGCCATCGTCATCTTCCTCGTCGGCTCCGCCCTCTGCGGCATCGCGCAGAACATGCCGCAGCTCATCGCCTTCCGCGCCGTCCAGGGCCTCGGCGGCGGCGGGCTCATGGTCCTGTCCATGGCGATCGTCGGCGACCTCGTCCCGCCCCGGGAACGCGGCAAGTACCAGGGTCTCTTCGGCGCTGTCTTCGGCGCCACGAGCGTCCTCGGTCCGCTGCTCGGCGGGCTGTTCACCGAACACCTCTCCTGGCGCTGGGTCTTCTACATCAACCTGCCCATCGGCGTCGTCGCCCTCTTCGTGATCGCCGCCGTCCTGCACATCCCGGTACGCCGCACGCAGCACCGCATCGACTACCTCGGTACGTTCCTCATCGCGTCGGTCGCCACCTGCCTGGTCCTCGTGGCCTCCCTCGGCGGCACCACCTGGGCCTGGGGCTCCCCGCAGATCATCGCGCTCGCCGTCCTCGGCGCCGTCCTCCTGGTGTGGTTCGTGTACGTCGAGGGGCGCGCGGCCGAGCCCGTGCTGCCGCTGAAGCTCTTCCGGATCCGGACGTTCACCCTCGTCTCGGTCATCAGCTTCGTCGTGGGCTTCGCGATGTTCGGCGCGATGACCTATCTGCCGACCTTCCTCCAGGTCGTCCAGGGCGTCACCCCGACCATGTCCGGGGTGCACATGCTGCCCATGGTCCTCGGCCTGCTCATCACCTCCACCGGCTCCGGCCAGATCGTCTCGCGCACCGGCCGATGGAAGGTCTTCCCGATCGCCGGCACCGGCATCACGGCCCTGGGACTTCTGCTGCTCAACGAGCTGACGGAGACCAGTTCCACGTGGGAGATGAGCGCCTACTTCTTCGTCTTCGGCGCCGGTCTCGGCCTCGTCATGCAGGTCCTCGTCCTCGTCGTGCAGAACGCCGTCTCGTACCAGGATCTCGGCGTCGCCACCTCCGGCGCGACCTTCTTCCGGTCCATCGGAGCCTCCTTCGGCGTCGCCGTCTTCGGCACCATCTTCACCAACCGGCTGCGCACCAAGCTCGACGACGCCCTGGCCGGTCAGCCGCTGCCGCCGGGCACCGGACCCGACCAGATCGCCGCCGACCCGCGCGCCATCGCCGAACTCCCGCCCGACCTCCGGCCGCCGGTCCTGCACGCCTACGCGACCTCCATCACGGACGTCTTCCTCTACGCCGCGCCGGTCGTCCTCGTCGCGTTCGTCGTCGCCTGGTTCCTCAAGGAGGACAAGCTGCGCGCCTCCGTCACCGCCCCCGACACCAGCCAGACCCTGGCCTCCAACCCCGTGGAGCGCTCCTCGTACGACGAGTGCGCCCGGGCCCTGTCCGTGCTCGGCTCGCGCGAGGGCCGCAGGGCGATCTACGAGAAGATCACCGCCAGGGCGGGGCTCGACCTGCTGCCCGCCGCGAGCTGGCTCGTGCTGCGGATCCGCCGCCACGGGACCGTGGAACCGGCCCGGCTCGCCGAGACCACCCCCGTCCCGCTGCGCGCCATCACGGAGGCGTCCCGCCAGGTCGAGGAGCGCCGTCTGGCGCGCCGGGAGGGGCTGCAGCTGATCCTCACCGAGGAAGGGCTCGCGGTCGCGACCCGGCTGGCGAAGGCGCGCGAGGAGTCGCTCGCCGAACTGCTCGGCGACTGGTGGGGCCCGGACCGGCCCACGGACCTCGTGCAGTTGGTGGAGGAGCTGACGGCCGAGCTGAGCGGCTCGGACGCGGAGCGACCGCACACGCACGAACCGCCCCGCGACCACCACGCGTAGAGGGGCGCGGAGCGCCCGGAGCGAGTACGGATGCACGGACGTACGTGGGTCCGGGCGTTCGGACCTCCGGGCGTTCGGACCTCCGGGCGTTCGGACCTCCGGGCGTACGGACGTCCGGGCGTCCGGACTAAAGGTCCTTGCCGTACCAGATGTCCATGTACGGGCCCTCGCAGTACGCCGGTATCTCCCCGTAGCCGTGGCGGGAGTACAGAGCGCGCGCCTCGACCAGGTCGAGCCGCGTGTTGAGGACCATCCGCCGCGCGCCCAGGTCACGGGCCGCGTCCTCCAGCCGGCCCAGCAGCGTCCCGGCGCCGCCCGTGCCCCGGAACGCGTGGCGCAGGAACACCCGCGTCAGCTCGGCGCGTTCCGCGTCGAGGAGCAGCACACCACCGCAGGCCGCCGGCTCGCCCTCGTAACGGCCCACGAGGAACTGGCCCGTCGGCGGGGTCAGCAGCTCCACCCCGTCGTTCGCCAGCCCCTCGTCGACCTCCGCCTCGGTGGCGGGCCGCCGCCAGTAGCGGCTGGCCACGTCGTCGTAGTAGGCGCGGCGCAGTGCCGTCGCCTCGGTGGTGTGGACGTGCTCGGGCGCGAACGACCAGCCGCTCACTTCGGGGAGGCCTGCTGGACGACCTCGAACGACCAGAGCGTGGACCCCGTGGCCGCCGGCTTGGGCCGCTCCGCACCGGAACCCTCCCCGCCGGCACCCTCGGCGCCGCCCCCGTGCGCGGCCTTCATGGAACCGCTCATCCAGTTCTGGAAGTCCTCCTCGCTGCGCCAGCGGGTGTACACCAGGTACTGGTCGGTGCCCTCCAGCGGCCGCAGCAGCTCGAACCACTCGAAGCCGTCGGAGCCCTCGACGGCCCCGGCGCGGGAGGCGAAGCGCTGCTCCAGAACCTCACGCTGCTCGGCCGGGACGGTCAGGACGTTGATCTTCACGATGCTCATGGAAGGCAGGATATGACCGCCTTGCGCTATGCCACGACCCGGGCCACCAGCAGCCCGTCGTAACCCTTCACGCCGACCGTCTGGAACGCCGTCGCGTCCAAGCGGGGCTCGCGCGAGACCAGTTCGAACATCGCGCGGGTGCCGGTGATCGCCGGTTCCGCCGACTCCGCGTCGAGGATCGCGCCGCCGCGTACGACGTTGTCGGCGACGATGACCGTGCCGGGGCGGGAGAGGCGCAGCGCCCACTCCACGTAGTGCGGGTTGTTCACCTTGTCGGCGTCGATGAAGACGAAGTCGAACGGGCCGGCGCCCTCCGCCTCCAACTGGGGCAGGCTGTCCAGGGCCGCGCCCGTCCGGACCTCGACGATCTTGTCGAGGCCGGCCCGGGCGATGTTGGCGCGGGCCACGTCCGCGTGCGCCGGGTTGTGCTCCAGGGAGATCATCCGGCCGTCGGCGGGCAGCGCACGCGCCATCCAGATCGTGCTGTACCCGCCGAGCGTGCCGATCTCCAGGGCCGAGCGCGCGCCCGCCATGGCGATGAGCAGGTTGAGGAGCTTGCCCTGGTTGGGCGCGACGGCGATCTCGGGGAGCCCGGCCGCGCGGGAGTCGGCGAGCGTCGCGGCGAGCGCGTCGTCGGCCGGGGCGAGCAGATCGGTGACGTAGCGGTCGACGGTGGACCATTGATCCTGGTTCATACGGCCGAACGTACCTCAGGCCGCTTCCGCACATGGCGAATTGCCACAGCCGCGACCACGATCACGAGCAGGACGCCGGAGACCACCAGGAACCAGACCGGGATCCCGTCGCCGACGGTGAGCAGCCGGCCGGTGTAGATCACTTCCCGGTACGGGGTGTCGGCGACCGCCCGCAGTTCGTGGTCGCCGTCGATCCGCGACGGCTCGGGGAACTCCTGGTCGAGCGCGGTCAGGAAGACCGGGCGGCCGCCGGTGAGCGCGGCGAGCGCGTCGTCCTCCGTCCCCTCGATCCCGCCCGCGAACCTCACCTCGGGGCGCGAACCGCCGATGTCGTCGCGCGGCTCCATGCGGTGGTCGGCGAGGACGTACAGGCCGAGGGACTGCGGGGTCTTCGCCAGTCGGGAGAGGCGCATGGGGTAGACGAGTTCGGAGCTGGCGAAGGTGATCCGGAGCGGGGTGAGTTCGCCACCGAGGGCAACCCGGCCGGAGGACGGTGCCGAGGCGCCGGGGTCGGGGTCGCTCGGCGTCGACGAGGCCGCCGGGGCTGGCGGGGTTGCCGAGGTTGTGGAGGTTCCCGAAGTCGCAGGCGCTGTGGGGGTTTCCGAGGTTGCCGAAGTGTGGGGGGCCAGCTTTACGGCGACGTACTCCCACTTCCGCTCCACGTACGGCGTCAGTTCGGTGGCCAGGCTGTCGGAGAGCTCGAAGCCGTTCTCCTTCAGCCAACCGCTCAGCGCCGCCGGGTCGGTGGCGGTCAGGCGCGCCACGTCGAAGGGGCCGAGCCGTTCGCGTCCGACGACGCCGACGTCAGGCGCGCCCGCCTCGGGCGCCCCGGCCGACGCGCCGTCCGAGCCGCCGAGGTCGAAGGGCCAGTCGTTGCCGCGCGGCCAGAAGTAGGGTCGTGTCCTGTACTCGGGCCGGGTGAGGTCCTCCAGCGCGTCGAAGAGCGCCGGGTCGCCGAGCGCCACGTCCGCGCGGCCGGGTACGGGCATGATCCAGGCGGCCCGCTCGGCGTCACCTCGCACGGTGAAGCGCATGACGATCTGTTCCGTACGGCCGTCCCAGCGCACCGCCGAGGTCTCCCGGTCAACGCCGATCCGGTGGTTCCGGTCCGGGATCATCGCCCCGCAGCCGCATGCGTACGCCGGTGCGATCAGCGAGCCGAGCTGGAGCGCGAGCAGCGCGACGATCATGGCCAGAAATCTGTGTGTCCCCCGCATGCCGGATCAGACGTCACGGGGGAGGGTCCGGTTCCGCTGGTCGCGCAGGCAGGGACGGGTCCGGCGCGCAGGCAGGGACGGGTCCGGCGCGCAGGCGGGGACGGGTCCGGCGCGCGGGCGGGGACGGTCCGGCGGTGCGTGGTCGGGGACTGTTCCGGCGCGCAGGCGGGGGCGGTCCGGGGGTGCGTGGTCGGGGACTGTTCCGGCGCGCAGGCGAGGACCGGTCGTGGCGGGTGGCGGGGGCCCCGGCGTAGGGGGGAAGGCCCCCGCCTCCCGGTCTGTCAGGAGCCGGCCCGGACCTGCAACTCCTTGATCCCGTTCAGCCAGGCCGCGCGCAGCCGCCGCGGTTCGCTCACGAGTGTCAGGTCGGGCAGCTCGTCCGCGAGCGCGTTGAAGATGAGGTCGATCTCGTTGATGGCGAGCGACTTGCCGAGGCAGAAGTGCGGGCCCCCGCCGCCGAATCCGAGGTGTGGGTTCGGGTCGCGCGTGATGTCGAAGGTCTCGGGACGCTCGAAGACCTCGGGGTCGTTGTTGGCGGAGGAGTAGAAGAGCCCGACCCGGTCTCCCCGACGGATCTTCTGGCCGCCGATCTCGGTGTCCTGCGTCGCGGTCCGCTGGAAGGAGACCACCGGGGTGGCCCAGCGCACGATCTCCTCGGCGGCGGTCGCCGGCCGCTCCCGCTTGTAGAGCTCCCACTGCTCGGGGTGGGTGAGGAAGGCGTACATGCCGTGGCTGATGGCGTTACGGGTGGTCTCGTTTCCGGCCACTGCGAGCAGCAGCACGAAGAAGCCGAACTCGTCGGAGGAGAGGTTGCCCTGTCCCTCGGCGGCGACGAGCTGGGTCACGATGTCCTTGGCCGGGCACTCCTTGCGCTCGGCGGCCAGGTTCATCGAGTAGCCGATGAGCTCCATGGCGGCCTCGGCACCGATCTCCTCGGTGATCGCGTACTCGGGATCGTCGTACGCGACCATCTTGTTGGACCAGTCGAAGATCCGGGCCCGGTCCTCCTGCGGTACGCCGATGAGTTCGGCGATCGCCTGGAGCGGCAGCTCGACGGCGACCTGGGTGACGAAGTCGAAGGAGCCTCCGGCGGCGGCGTTCCGCTTCGCCTCCTCCACGATGGTCCGGGCGCGGGCGCGCAGGGCCGTCTCCAGGGTGCGGATCGCGCGGGGCGTGAAGCCGCGCTGGACGATCTGGCGGACCCGGGTGTGCTCGGGCGGGTCCATGTTCAGCATGATCAGCTTCTGGACCTCGATCTGGTCCCGGGTGATGTGCTCGTTGAACCGGATGACGGCCGTGTTCTCGGTGGAGGAGAACAACTCGGGGTGCGTGGAGACGTACTTGACGTCCGCGTGCCGGGTGACGGCCCAGTACCCCTCGTCGTCGAAGCCGGTGACGCCGCGCGGCTGGGGGCACCACCAGACGGGGGCGGTCTGCCGCAGTTGGGCGAACTCCGGGAAGGGTATGCGGCTCTGGAGCAGATCGGGGTCGGTGGCGTCGAACCCTTCGGGGAGGTGAGGGCAGGGCATCGGCAACACACTCCTGACGGTCCATCAGATGATGACCGCAAGGTAGTAACGGGTTCTACAAGTCGCAAGGGATGCGGCCGGAACTGTTGCTGTGGTGATTGTGGGTGCTCGGGGCGGGCGCGGGTGCGTGCACAACCCTTGCGTACCGGCGGTAGCAGTCATAAGACTTCACTCAGAACTAGAACGCGTACTAGTTCCCCGTACCGCCCCCGTCGCGGAGTGCCGGGACACCCCGCCCGGGCGAGGAGAGGACGAGCTCATGGCCGCGGAACCCGTCATCGTCGAAGCAGTACGCACCCCCATCGGCAAGCGCGGAGGCGCGCTCGCCAACCTCCACCCCGCCTACCTCCTGGGCGAGACCTACCGTGAACTCCTCGGCCGCACCGGCATCAAGGCCGACTGTGTCGAGCAGATCGTCGGCGGTACCGTCACCCACGCCGGCGAGCAGTCCATGAACCCCGCGCGCAACGCCTGGCTCACCATGGGGCTTCCCTACGAGACCGCCGCCACCACCGTCGACTGTCAGTGCGGCTCGTCCCAGCAGGCCAGTCACATGGTCGCCAACATGATCGCCTCGGGTGTCATCGACATCGGCATCAGCTGCGGCGTCGAGGCGATGTCCCGCGTCCCGCTCGGCTCCGGCTCCAAGCACGGTCCCGGAAAGCCCTGGCCGGACGAGTGGAACGTCGACCTGCCCAACCAGTTCGAGGCGGCCGAGCGCATCGCCCGGCGCAGGGGCCTGAGCCGCGAACGGGTCGACTCCCTCGGTCTGCTCTCCCAGGAACGGGCCGCGATCGCCTGGTCCGAGGAGCGGTTCAAGCGCGAGACCTTCGCCGTCCAGGTCCCGACCACCGAGGAGGAGCAGGCCGCCGGGCAGGGCATGTGGCGGCTCGTCGACCGTGACGAGGGGCTGCGCGACACCAGCATGGAGGCGCTCGGCCGGCTCAAGCCGGTCATGCCGACCGCCGTCCACACCGCCGGGAACTCCTCGCAGATCTCCGACGGGGCGTGCGCGCTGATGTGGGCGTCCCGGCGGACGGCGCGCGCGCTGGGCCTCAGGCCCCGAGCCCGGATCGTCGCCCAGGCCCTCGTCGGCTCCGACCCGCACTTCCACCTCGACGGCCCGATCGACGCGACCCGCGCGGTGCTCGGCAAGGCCGGGATGTCGCTCAAGGACATCGACCTGGTCGAGATCAACGAGGCGTTCGCGTCGGTGGTGCTGAGCTGGGCGCAGGAGTTCGAGGCCGACCTCGACGGGCTCGTGAAGGTCAACGTCAACGGCGGTGCGATCGCGCTCGGGCACCCGGTGGGGGCGACCGGGGCGCGGCTCATCACCACGGCGCTGCACGAACTGGAGCGTTCGGACAAGGAGTTCGCGCTCGTCACGATGTGCGCGGGTGGGGCGCTGGCGACGGGGACGATCATTCAGAGGCTCTGACCCGGGAAACGCCGCAGGCCCCGCCCCTCCGGGAGGGAGGGCGGGGCCTTGCGGGTGAGACTGCCTGCTGACTGCGGCTGTCGACTGCCTACTGACTGCGACGGCCGACCGACTGCCGACTGGTGCTCTTAGTACCAGCCGTTGGCCTGCCAGAAGGCCCAGGCGGCGTTCGGGCTGCCGTAGCGCTCGTTCATGTAGTTGAGGCCCCACTTGATCTGGGTGGCCGGGTTGGTCTTCCAGTCCGAGCCGGCCGAAGACATCTTCGAGGCCGGGAGAGCCTGGACCAGACCGTAGGCGCCGCTGGAGGCGTTGGTGGCGGAAGGGTTCCAGTCGGACTCGTGGTCGACGATCTTGCTGAACGACGCGTACTGCGAAGCCGGGACGATCTGCTTGGCAATCTCCTGGGGAGTCGCGGCCGAGGCCGTGGACGTCGTGCCGAGCACCGCACCCGAGGCGCCGAGCAGCACGGCTGCGGTGGCGGCGAGGGACTTCTTGCGGGACGAGACACGGGGGGAGAGCGAGCGGAACACGAAGCGACCTAACGTCGGGGACATGGGGTGCGCCGGGCGTTTTCGGCAAGCCGGAACCAGAGCCCGGGGATTCCGGATCCGGTGGGGAATCGGCCTGTCCGAGGCGCTGCGCTGAGCGCTGCTTGCCTGGCGACGTCCACCAGACAACCAGGGCCGAACGGGCGATGCAACGACCCCCGGTACGAAGCGGAGTCGGACACGCGCCGAACGGCAGGGGGTCGGGGATGAGACGTTTTCGCAGGTAGCGAGGGCCTATGGGGGGATTTGGGAGGGTCTGCACCCTCTCCTATTTCACTTCGTACGTGACCTAGGTCCTGTGGGGCGCCTCACCCCGGAGGCCCCCTTCCGAGCCCTCGAATGTGACCTGGGCCTCGAAGTTGGCGCGTCGCGTGGCGCGCCGGAGCGCCTTGAGGAGCGTGCCGCCGACGGTGAGGGTGAGGACGACGGTGAGGACGGCGCGGCCGAGGTCCCAGCCGAGGGAGGTGGCGAGGAGGAAGGCGAGGAAGCGGACCATGTTCTCGTCGGCCGGCGCCCCGGGTACGAAGAAGATCCCGCCGTCCTGACCGGCGCCGCCCAGCGTGACCCAGCCGTACAGATTGGTGACGGTGCCGTACGCGAACGCCGCCACGAACCCGTACGCCGACAGGGTCAGCAGCTCGGCCCGGCCCCGGAGCGTGTCCGGGCGGGGGAGCAGGCCGGCGCCCATGGTGAACCAGCCCATGGCGAGCATCTGGACCGGCATCCAGGGGCCCACACCGCCCGTGAGCAGGGCGGACGCGAACATCGTGACGGCCCCGAGGACGAAGCCGAAGCCCGGTCCGAGGACGCGGCCGCTCAGCACCATCAGGAAGAACATGGGTTCCAGGCCGGCCGTGCCCGCACCCAGGGGCCGCAGGGCCGCGCCGACGGCCGCGAGCACGCCCAGCATCGCGACGGCCTTCGCGTCCATGCCGGAGTCGGCGATCGTCGCGACCACGACCGCGATGAGGAGGGGGAGGAGCGCGGCGAAGAACCAGGGGGCGTCGGCGGCGTGCGTGGTGACGGCGGAGTCACTGTCCGCGAAGAGGGGCCAGCCGATGGCGGCCAGCCCGACGAAGGACACGAGGGCGAGGGCGGCGACGGAGCGGACTCCGAGGCGGATGGGACGGACGAGGCGGGTGGGGCGGATAGGGCGGGCGGAGCGAATGGGGCGGGTGGGACGGATGAGGCGGGCGGAGCGGATGGGGCGGGTGGGGCGGCTCGGGCGGCCGGGCGGAGTCCCGGCGGGCGTGGGCGTCCTGCTCACAGGGCCTCCCTGACCTGCTCGACCGTGAGCCACGGCTGCGGGGCGAGGACCTTGGCGACCTGGGGGGAGAAGGCGGGGGAGGAGACGACGACCTCGGCCGTCGGGCCGTCCGCGACGACCTCGCCGCCGGCCAGGATCACCACCCGGTGCGCCAGCTCCGCGGCCAGCTCCACGTCGTGCGTGGCGAGCACGATGGCGTGGCCGGCGGCGGCCAGCTCGCGCAGGTGGGCGACGAGGCGGGCCTTGGCGGCGTAGTCGAGACCGCGGGTCGGCTCGTCGAGGAGGAGGAGCGGGGGGCGGCCGGTGAGGACGACGGCGAGCGCGAGTGCCAGGCGCTGGCCTTCGGAGAGATCGCGGGGGTGGGTGTCGTCCGCCACGTCCGGCAGCAGCTCGGACACCAGCGCCCGGCAGGTGCCGGGGGCGGCGCCGGCGTCGGAGTCGGCGGCGGAGCACTCGGCGGCGACCGTGTCGGCGTACAGCAGGTCCCGGGGCTCCTGCGGCACGAGACCGACGTGGCGGATCAGCTCGCGGGGGTCGGTGCGGTGGGGGGCGCGGCCGGAGACGAGGGCGGTGCCGAAGGTGGGCTCGACGATGCCGACGAGGGCGCTGAGCAGGGTCGACTTGCCGGCACCGTTGCGGCCCATGAGGGCGACGGTCTCCCCGGCGCGGACCTGAAGATCGACGCCGAGCAGCGCCTCGACGCGGCCGCGCCGGACACCGAGGGCACGGACGTCGACGAGGTGGGTGGGGGCGGGGTCGACCGGGGCGGTCGTGGGGCGCCGCAGGAACAGCGAGATTCCCCCACCCCACCCCTTCCCGAAACCCTGCCGGGGGCCGGCGGACGGCTGACCATCGGAGGCTTCCGCCCCCGGCGCTGCGGCAGCTTCGCGCCGCGCGGGGGCTTCCGCCCCCGGCGCTGCGGCAGCTTCGCGCCGCGCGGGGGCTTCCGTCCCCGGCGCTGCGGCAGCTTCGCGCCGCGCGGGGGCTTCCGTCCCCGACCGTGCGGCAGCTTCGCGCCGCGCGGGAGCTTCGTGTTGCTGGGCGGGCTCGTTCTTCAGCCCGTCCGGCGATTGAGGACCGGGGGTCCGGGGGCGGAGCCCTCGGTTACGGGAAGGGGCGGGGTTGGGGAGAAGCCCCGCAGGGCCCGCACCTGGCGACGCGCCCGCACACGCCCCCGGCGCCCGCCCCTCCAGGCGGGACCGGAGGTCGGACGCGCGGCGGCGGGCGTCGCGGACGGTCAGGGGGAGCGGGGTCCAGCCCGCCAGGCGGCCCAGGGAGACCACCGGCGGGTGGATCGGCGAGACCGTCATGATCTCGGCGGGCGGGCCCATGACCCCGTCCGGCAGCAGCAGGACCTGGTCCGCGTACTGGACCACCCGCTCCAGGCGGTGCTCCGCCATCAGGACCGTCGTGCCCAGATCGTGCACCAGCCGCTGCAGCACCGCGAGGACGTCCTCCGCCGCCGCCGGGTCCAGCGCCGACGTCGGCTCGTCCAGGACGAGGACCTTCGGGTGCGGGGTCAGCACCGAGCCGATCGCCACTCGCTGCTGCTGCCCGCCCGAGAGCGTCGCGATCGGCCGGTCCCGCAGCTCCGCGAGGCCCAGCAGGTCCAGGGTCTCCTCGACGCGCCGCCGCATCACGGCAGGGGCCAGGCCCAGGGACTCCATCCCGTACGCCAGCTCGTCCTCGACCGTGTCCGTCACGAAGTGCGCGAGCGGGTCCTGGCCGACCGTGCCGACCACGTCCGCGAGTTCGCGCGGCTTGTGCGTCCGGGTGTCGCGGCCCGCGACCGTGACGCGGCCGGTCAGCGTGCCGCCCGTGAAGTGCGGGACGAGCCCCGACACCGCGCCGAGCAGCGTCGACTTGCCGACGCCCGACGGGCCGACGAGCAGGACCAGTTCGCCCTCCGGGATCGTCAGGTCGATGCCCTGGAGCGTGGGCGCGGCCTCGTCCCCGTACCGCACCGAGACGTTCTCGAACCGGATCACGACGACTCCTTGGAGAGGGATACGGGTACGGATGCGGGGCCGGACGAGGGCGCGGATGCGGACCCGGAAGCGGACCCGGACACCGGTCCGGAAGCGGACCCGGACACCGGTCCGGAAGCCGACCCGGACACCGGCCCCGAAGCGGACCCCGGCCCCGGTCCGGAAGCCGACCCGGACACCGGTCCGGAAGCCGCCCCGGAAGCCGACCCGGACACCGGCCCCGAAGCGGACCCCGGCCCCGGTCCGGAAGCCGACCCGGAAGCCGACCCCGACCCCGACCCGGAAGCCGACCCCGACGCCGGTACCGGGGCCACCCACGCCGGCAGCAGTCCCAGCAGCAACGACACCGCGGGCCACAGCGGAAGCTCCGGCGCCTTCAGCGGGACGACGCCCGGGTGCAGCGCCTCGTACGCGTAGCCGTTCGCCCAGATCATCAGTGCCGCCACCGCCACGCCCGAACCGGCCACGAGCCAGGCCCGTGCCCCCCACCGGTCCGGCCGGTACCGGGTCCGTGCCGCGCGTCGGCCGCCGAGGCGGAGACCCGCCATGGCCGCGACGAGCCCGGCGACGACCAGCGGAAGGCCGTACCCCGCGCCCTGCGCCGCCAGCAGACCGTACGAGCCCGCGCACACGCCGAGCAGCCCGCCGAGCGTCAGCAGGTTCGTCGTCCGGCGCACCGCCCGCGGCACCCGCGCCGTACGTCCGTAGCCCCGCGCGTCCATCGACGCCGCCACCGCGATCGAGCGCTCCAGCGCGCCCTCCAGGACCGGCAGCCCGATCTGGAGCACCGCCCGCACCCCGCCCGTCGGCCGCCCGCGCAGCCGCCGGGCGGTCCGCAGCCGCACCACGTCGGCCACCATGTTCGGCGCGAAGGTCATCGCCACGACGACGGCGACCCCCACCTCGTACAGCGCGCCCGGCAGCGACTTGAGGAGCCGCGCCGGGTTGGCGAGCGCGTTCGCCGCGCCCACGCAGATCAGCAGGGTCGCCAGCTTGGCCCCGTCGTACACCGCGAAGACGACCTGTTCCGCCGTCACCCGACCGCCGATCCGCACACCCTGCGCCCAGTCGGGCACCGGCACCTCGGGCAGCGTGAACAG
The DNA here is from genome assembly GCF_053609105.1 of Streptomyces sp. NPDC054975. Lineage (NCBI taxonomy): Bacteria > Bacillati > Actinomycetota > Actinomycetes > Kitasatosporales > Streptomycetaceae > Streptomyces > Streptomyces sp. NPDC054975. The sequence goes on along the minus strand of NZ_JBSGWV010000004.1, from coordinate 47,607 downwards.
CTCCACGCTCCCCGGGATCGCCGAGCCCAGCACCACCGAGAACACCACCCGCAGGGCCACGACGAACAGGCCCAGCTTCACGAACGCCCCGTACGAACGCGCCCACGGGGCGTCTGTGCGCCGGGCCGCGACGACGTAGCCCGCGACGGCGACGATCAGGCCGAGGAGCAGCGGGTTGGTGGTACGGGAGGCGGCGACGGCCAGGCCGAGCGCCCAGATCCACCAGGCGCCCGCGTGCAGCGCGTTGGACCGGCTCGCTTCGGGGGCACGGATCATGCGCGGCGGCGGGCCTTCCAGAGCGCGGCGCCCCCGAGGACGACTACGGCGGCTCCGCCCACCAAAATCCCGACGGAGGGCCCGCCGTCGTCGCCACCGTCGCTCCTCGGCGCCGGGGTGGCCGACCCGGTGGGGTCGCCGGCGGGCCGGCTCTCCTCGTTCTTCGGCGGGTTCGTTCCCGCGACCTGCTCGCCGCAGCCCTTCGCCGGGTACCCGGCGATCCCGCACAGCAGCGCCGCGCTGTCGTACCGCAGCGGCTTGGCCACCGCGGCCAGGGCCTCCGCGCTCGTCGCGTTCTCCCGGACCTGCGCGCAGCCGGTCCTGACCGTCGGCGTGGGCGGCTTCTCGCCCTGCGGGGCGTCCCGCGGGGTGCCGAAGTCCACGACGACCGCCACCCGCTTGGTGCCGGCCTTCACCTCCGTACCGCCGCAGATGTCCGCGAAGCCGGGGGCGGTGGAGGGCCGGGCGGCGTCGCTCGCGTCCTCGCTGACCGCGAAGCGGAAGCCGACCGACCCGCCGTCGGAGGGCCGGGCGGTCGCCGGGCCCTGCGTCGCGTACCCCCACGTCGGGCCGCCGTCGCTCTCCCAGTACGACCAGTACCGGTAGCCGGCGGCCTGGGCGGGCGCGGCGACGGCGAGCGTCAGCGCCACGGAGGCGGCCGCCGCGAAGAGCCGGGGGGTCCTCACTTCCTGCGACCGCTCAGGAGGAAGCCGATGCCGATGCCGACGACCGCGCCGATGCCGATGATCCACCACAGGTTGGAGGAGGAGTCGGAGCCGTCCTTCTCGCTCGCCTTGGCCGTGGGGGACGGCGAGGCCTTCGGCGCGGGACCGGTGGCGGCCAGCTCCTTGAGGAGGTCGGTCGAACCGAAGGCGGTCGGGTCGACGCGCATGGCCTTCGCGGCCAGGATCAGCTGCGCGTACGCGGCGGGGCCGCTCTCCTTCGCCCATGCGGCGGAGTTCTGCTGGAGCCAGGTCAGCGCGCCGGACGCCTCCTTCGTGGCGCCGGCGGTGGCGAGCGCGACGACGGCGTCGGCGGTGTTGCCGTGGTCGGGCAGCTCGGTCGGGTCGGTGGCGCCGGGCATCGGCGGGGTGTTCAGGTGGCCGGTCTTCGCGAGCGCGGCGGCCAGGTAGGAGGCGCCGTTGAGCGCGGCGCGGTGGATCGTGGGCTTGGCCTCGGCCGTGCATACCGGGGTCTGCTGGGGCTCCACACCGCCCGCGGTGACGCCCTTGCCGAGCCCCGCGAGGGTGGCGGCCGCGGTCGCGTCGGCGTTCGCGAGCAGCTTGCCGTCCTTGTCGGGCTGGTAGGCGAAGGCGCCCGCGCCCTCCGTGGAGGAGCAGGGCAGAGCGAACGCGAGCAGGGCGTCGTAGGGCGTCCTGCCCTCGGCGGACTTCACCTCGCCGGGCTTCTGGCCGAGCGCGGTGAGCGCGCTGACGACGATCGAGGTGGAGTTGGCGTCGCTGGGGCTGCCGGGGTTGTAGCCCCAGCCGCCGTCCTTGTTCTGTACGCCCTTCAGCCAGCTCGCACCGGCCTCGGCGGCCTTGCGCAGCGGCTCCGGGGTGGCGCTCCCGCCCTTGACCCCGGTGAGCGCCTGCACGGCGACGGCGGTGGCGTTGGTGTCCAGCATGGTGGCCGGGTCGCAGGGCTTCGCCGGGTCCGGGCGGTAGGACGCGAAGGCGCCGTTGGCGCACTGCTGCTTCGTCAGCCAGTCCACGGCCGCGTCGGCGGGCTGCACACCGCTGGTCGTCTGGGCGATGAACGCCAGCGACTGGCGCCACACACCGTCGTACGTCGGGTCCTTCTTGCCGTACAGACCGGCCGGGATCGGGGGCGCGGGGGTCGCGGAGGGGGACGGGGCGGCGGACGCGACGGGGGCCATGCCGGTGCAGAGCACCGCTGCGGCTGCGAAGGCGGCGGCGCCGCGGCGGACGACGGTGGTCATGCGTGTGGTGGCCTCTCCTGCGGCCGGGCACCGGCACGCGTGAGGCACCAGGCTCGGCTCCGTATTCCTCGACGGTGCCGGCGGTCACGTCCCGGACGGGGCATTCCGGCTTCCGTCCTCGGACATCGGAGGCTCGCAAGCCCGAGGGCTCGGAAGCCCGAAAGCTCGAAGGCTCGAAGGACGGTCACGGTTGCGGGTCAGCGCCGGATTCGCACCGGCTTCCCCCCGTACGGGTGTGATGACGACTCGCACACTCTACCGGCCCGTATTCGGGGCGACCCGGGAGTGGGAGCCGCCTCACACCCGGGCCGGGGGCCCGGCGTGGGCGCGGTCACACCGCCACGTACGTCACCGGCTCCGTGCCCGCCACGGCCTCCGCACGGCCCAGCTTCACGAGCCGGCGCACGTGGGCCTCGGCCTCGCTGACCGCGATGTGGCGGGAGCCGTACGGGATCTGGTCCCAGGGGCGGTTCCACTCCATGCGCTCGGCGAGCTGCCAGGGGGTGAGCGGGGTCGAGAGGAGTTCCAGGAGTCCGACGAGCCGCTCCTCGTGGTGGTCGAGCAGCTCCCGTACCCGCCCGGCAGCGTCGGCGAAGGCGTACTGGTGGGCGGGGAGCACCTCGGCGACGCCGAGCCGGCCGATCCGCTCCAGCGAGTCCAGGTAGTCGCCGAGGGGGTCGGTGGCCGTGGAGTCGTCCGGGTCCTCGTAGAGGCCGATGTGCGGGGAGATCCCGGGCAGCAGGTGGTCGCCGGAGAAGAGCCGGCCGTGCCCCGGCAGCCGAGCCGGGTGCTCCTCCTCCAGGTGCAGGCAGACGTGGCCCGGGGTGTGACCGGGCGTCCAGATCGCGCGCAGCCGGCGGCCCGCGAGGTCGAGGAGCTCGCCGGGGACGATCTCCCGGTCGGGGAGGGCGGAGCGCAGGCCGGGCAGGGTGCTCGCGCGGCGGCCGGAGGTCCGGGCGGCGCGGAGCGGGGCGGTGTGCTCCTCGGGCGCGCCGACGGCCTCCAGTTTGCGGGCGAGGTAGTCGAGCCACGTACCGGGTTCGGACTCCCGGGTGCGGCGGACGACGGCGGTGTCGGCGGCGTGCATCGCGATCCACGCCTCGGACGCCTCCCGGACCTGCCCCGAGAGGCCGTGGTGGTCGGGGTGGTGGTGCGTGACGACGATCCCGTGCACGTCCCGTACGGAGGTCCCGAGCGCGACGAGTCCGTCGGACAGCTCGCTCCAGGACGCCGGATCGTCCCAGCCGGTGTCGATGAGCACGGGCCCCCGGTCGGTGTCGAGGACGTGGACCAGGGTGTGCCCGAGGGGGTTGTCGGGGATGGGCACCCGGATAGACCAGACACCTCCGCCGTGCTCGGTCACCTGGCTCATGGGCCCTCATCTCTGCGCGACGGCACGGTGCTTGCTCGACCATTGCCCACTATAACTAGAACTGACAGGTCGTCAGGGGCGCTTGCATAGCGCTGACTTCATCACCACCTGACCTGGGTGGCAGCCGTCATAGTTGGTCGTTGTCGTCCGTCATCGCGTACCCTCGCACGGCCCAGAGACGGCCCGGCGGCCCACGACGTCGGCGGGTGGATGCGGCGTCCCTACTCGGGCCCGGTTCGAACTCGGCCGGCCCACCCCACACGGGCCGGGTCTGTGGGGCCGCAGCACCCGACCGACGCAGGGCCCTGAAGAGTGCCGATGTGCCAGGCGCTTAGAAGAGACCTGTGCGGTGCGTGGTCTCGGGGCCGGTGACCTGGCACTTTGCCCCCTGACGCTGCGGTGCTGCCGGATCGTTCCCGCGTAATCACCGGAGGGTGTCGTTCCACGATCTTCCGAAGAGTCCGCAGCCGGCCAGGTGTCTTGAGGCCGACGGCCTCCTGCCTCGGTCCGGCGCGCATCGGATGAATCTGCTTCGGGCGGGGCTTCTCCGCGCCTACGATGTTGGCCGGTTGACCGGACGATGAGGGGTCTGATGGAACCATTCGAAAGTGATGGCCTTTTCTGGCTTCCTGGTCGGGATGCGGACGCGATCGGGGGACGCATCTCCTTCGATCCGGTGAAGGGTATTGGACTGTCCCTCATCGGTAGCTTTTCCGACTCGGAGTTCGGTGATGACTCAGGCGACGAGCCTGACTCCTCAACCATTCATGGAGTGGCTGGGAAGCGCTTCCTGACTCTTCTGGAATGTCGTGTGGTGTCAAGCAGGTTTGAATCCCCTGGCTTTAAGAGGGACGACCACCGAGCGAACTTCATGCTGGCTGGTCATTCGCTTCTAGATCCGGCTGAGCTCAAGATTGACCGTGCGTCATTCAGTCTTGTGAATATGTTCGACTGGGTTGGGGTCACTCCTATTTCTAGAAACGCTCAAATCGATCCGGCGACCGGGCAACTAGTGGACTACAGCCTGACGCTTAGGCCCTTGAGTCCCATGGAGCAGGGCTCTGTCGATGGGTGTAAGATTTCGCTATCAAGCAACTGGAAAGTTCTCGGTAGCGAGCAGAACCCGGGCTTCGAGTGTGACTTCTCCTTGAATGTCGATTATGAAACCCCAGCTGATTTTTCGGTAGTTCGGGCGGATATCTCAGTTCTGCAGGATCTCGTTACCGCCACGGCGGGCTCAGTGGCGATGCCGACGAAGATTGTCTTGCGGGTCCCTGTAGTGGACGAGGGTGAGGCTAGCAACGTCCATGCACAGCTCTACGGGACGCAGGTTGGGCAGGCTGACGAGAAGAAGCGCAGGCCTTCCGACATGCTGCTGACGTTGCAGCAAATTGGCGGCCTCCCTGCCATAGCTCGCTGGTTCGAGTTTCTGCGCGGCAGGAGAGTGGTCCTGGGATTGATGTTGTCCTCTGTGTACAACAGGACGCTGTACACGGAAAATAAGTTCTTTAACGCCGTATCGGCTGCGGAAACCCTTCATCGAATGCAGTTCCCTAACGAGGTGCGTCCGGCGGCAGAGTATAAAGCTTTCAAGGGGATGCTTGCGAGTTACGTTCCTAAGCGCCATCGGTCATGGCTGAAGGAGCAGCTCGGTCATTCAAACGAGCCTCGTCTGCGTCAGCGTCTTATCGAGCTCGCTGAATTTGGCGGACTTGCTGATGTTTTCGGTTGTGATGCGCAAGCGTGGGCAAAGTCGGTGACGAATGCCCGGAATCGGATGGTTCATTACGACGAGAAGAGGGGTGGGGGAGCATCGAATTTCGAGTTGTACTGGCTGTCGGAGTCGCTCAAGGTTATGACTTTGCTTTGCCTGGCCCGATTTTGTGAGTTCCAGGATGGATACAAGGAAAGTCTAGCTAGCAACGACTCGGTAGCTTTCATGGCGGAGCAATTGTCCCAAATCGTAGGGGCCAGCCAAGCCGAGTAGTTCGATACCTACCGGATCGCGTGTTCCCGAGGAGCGCCAGTCTGGGGGCTGGGCCCACATGCGACCCTGGAAACAGTCGAAACTGCCGGAAGGAGGTGCCGTGGCGGAGGCCAGCCCGCGCGGAACCTATTTGCTCATCGCCGACGTGCTACGGAAGGAAGTAGCCGAGGGGCCTGAGGGCGGTTCGCTGCCCTCGGAGGCGGACCTGATGCGCAAGCACAAGGTGTCCCGCAACACCGTCCGGCGCGCGCTCAAGGTCTTGGAGGCCGAGAAGCTCATCGCCTCAGTGCCGGGTGCCGGCTGGCGGGTCTCGGGGAAGCCCATCCCGCCACTCGTCGACCGTATGACCAACGTGATCGCTGAGGACTCCCTGTCAGTAGGCGACGCGTACCCATCGGAATCGAGGCTGGTCGAGCGCTTTGGAGCCTCCCGCACGGCGGTCCGGCGCGCACTCGCGCAGATGGAGGGCACCGGTCTGCTTGCCACTGTCCACGGAAAGGGGCGTACTGTGCGCGCCCTCCCGACGAACCTGGAGGAGTCATAGCCTTGGCGACCATGGGGCTTACCGACTGGGCGTACTCGCTCTCTGAATCGCTGCTGTCTGAGCCGTTGCCGCGCCGGTGGGCGCACTCCCTGGGGGTCGCCAATCGGGCCCGGACGCTGAGCCCGATCCTCGGCAAGGACGCCGAGCTGCTGGAGGCTGCGGCCGTCCTGCACGACATCGGCTACTCCCCGTCCATCGCCACCACCGGCTTCCACCCGCTCGACGGCGCGCGGTTCCTGCGCGACCAGGAGGGGGCCGACGAGCGCGTTGTCCGACTCGTCGCTCATCACTCCTGCGCGCTGCTGGAGGCGGAGGAACGGGGGCTCCGGGACCAGCTGGAGACGGAGTTCGAGCTGGAGCGGCCGGAGCTGGTTGATGCCCTCATCGTGTCCGACATGACGACGACGCCGGACGGCGGACACACGACGCCAGCGGCCCGCCTGAACGAGATCGTGCAGCGGTACGGCCCGGACACGATCGTCGGTCGTTTCATCCAGCGGGCGGCGCCTGAAATCTACGCCGCAAACGAGCGCGTGGAGCGCCGCATGGCTGCCGCCGCATCCGGTGCTCAGCCGATGTAGGGCTCCTGGCGCGAGTCGTCCAGACCGTGATCGATCCGCAGCCGCATGGACGGATGGATGTCCAACTGATCGAGGTCCGCTGGGTCCACCCAGCGGACCTCCTTCGATTCGCTGCTGGTGCGGAGAGTGCCCCCGACGGGGTGGGCCCGGAAGCAGATGGAGAACTGTTGCCGGACCTCGCCGTCGTCGTAAGCGAGCACATGCTCTGGGTCTGTGTAGAGCCCGACGATGCCGTCCACCTCGACGCTGATCCCGGTCTCTTCCTCGACCTCGCGCACGGCCGTGTCGCCGATGCGCTCGCCGATGTCGTGGCCGCCGCCTGGAAGGGCCCACAGGTCGTTATCCGTCTTGTGGATCAGGAGGAGGTGCCCGTGGTCGTCTCGGACCACGACAGTCACGGAGGGGACCACCGAGTTGGCTTTGGGTGCCTTCGGGTCGCGGAAGTAGTCGATCCGGCTCATGCGTCCGATCCTCCCAGGTCGGTGGGTGATGAGATGGGACGGGCGCTCTCCCAGACACGTTCAACGCTCTCCGCATAGGCGTCGAACAGCTCTCCTCCGGGAACGCGCTGGAGGTGCAGGACTGGCGCCATGTAGGCGCCGACGCCGTACAGGTGCCCGTTCGCCAGCATCACGTCATCGGCACGGTAGATCGAGTTGTAGAGCGTGGTGGAGTGCAGCCGGAACTCCACCCCGGGGAGCTTGAACAGCGGCGCATAGTTCACCAGCGCATTGCGAATCTTGCTCGCCATCGCCCCGCCGATGCCCTCGTCGTTGCCGCGCATGGCGACTGCGGCCGAGTCGGGGTCGCCGAGCATGAACCGGATCCGTAGGCCATCGGCCGACTTCTCCTTCACCACCTGGTGAAACGCAGCGTCCTCGGTGAGCCAGAAGCCCGAGTAAACCAGTACGTCGAAGTGCTGCTTGGCGCCGGCGTAGAGCTGCGGCCAAAGGCGACTCGGCACGACCGAGCGGTGTGGGTAGAGCTGGACCAACTCGGCGTTTCCTGCCTCAGTCACCTCCGCCGACGTCCGCTCTTCCGGCCAGAGGTAGGAGACCTCCCGCCCGAGAAGGGATGCCGTCGCGTACCTGTACCGGCGGTACGGCTGACGCTTGGGCTCATTGATCCAGCGCTCCACGGTCTTCGCCGACACCCCGAGCCGCTCGGCGATCTGATCTAGCGTCATGCCGCTCTCGACGATCGCGCCACGCAAGCGCTCATTGGCCATGCCGTGCACTCCCTCCCTGAGGGACGACTTGGGACGACTTCACCGTAGCGAAGACGTCCTGGAGTTGGGCAAGCACGGGGTTCATCGTCGTGCCTGATCAAGCCACGCTGTAAGCACCTCAGCGGGGCGGACTCGCGAAGTCGAAAAACTGAAGGACTTGACTCCGCGAACCAACCACTCCATCCTGAGGAACAGGTACTACATGTACCTCACGCCCGGAGGGCTCCGCACTAGGCGGGTCAGCTCGATGGAAGCGACTGCTGGTTGAGAACTGAACAGCGTGATCCACCGCAGTACGACGCCGTGACGACGCCGGCGTTGCGAGTGGAGACCAGCCGATCGAGACCGGGCCCGATGTCACAGCCGGCCCCACACCCCTTATGGGGGACACGCAGTCGGCTCTAAAGAACCGCGTGGACTACGTCCTGATCACCTCCGAGAACCAGACCTCCTCGGGGCGAGGGGTGCCGCGCGCATTGGAGGTCTGCGCGTCACCCCAACGCTTCCGCAGCCGTTCGGCTGCGGCCGGTTGCCTCCTCCGCCCGTCCGGCCCCCTCGCGGGTGCCGGACGGGCGGGGTCGAGGGGAGCCGGATGGTTCCAAACGGCTGAGGTCCCAGAGCAGCCACTCCGGGACCTCGTTCGGGCCGTTCCTGTCTGGAAGGAGCTGACCCTATGAAGTCCATCATCACACTCCCGGCCACGTCTGAGGCGCTGGCGTTCGACGGTGAGCCGTCGGCGGCGGAGCTGGACGCGATCGAGCGGGAGATGCCGTTGATCCTCGCGGAGGTCGACCTGCTCGACGTGCGGATCGCGATGCTTGACCGTCCGGCCACCGAGCTGGACGGTCGGAGCCTGCGCCGGGCCCGTAACCGGGTCCTGGTTGAGCGCCGGAAGCTGACGAACCGCGCCGCCTCCTCGCTGGGCGGTGCCGCGTGAACGCCGCGTTCCTCGCCGACATGGGCGCCCCGCTGCTCGCGCTGCGGGTGCTCGCCGTGGACTACCCGCACCTGCCGGCGCCGTGCGTCTCGCTCTCGACGGTCTACCCGGAGCGGCTGGAGCTGAGGTTCCACGACGACTTCGGCGCGTTCGAGGCGTGGCGGGAGGCGCTGGGCATCGACCCGGTGAACGTGGTCCACCGCGTTCAGAGCGACGGCCGCACGTGCGTCCTGGGTGTTCACGCCGACTACGCGGGCGCCGAGGTGCACCTGACCGGGTACGGCACCGTCCTGGCCGTCGAGGAGGCGCGTTCACGGGTGGAGGTGCCCGCGTGAACGACGTTCAGATCCGTTCAGCGGAGCGGGCACTGTCGGTCGGCACATGGCTGATCGTGGCAGGGGCGATGCTCTACTCGGTCCTCACCGTGACCCCGCTCATGGCGGCGCACACGGCCGACGAATGGGACTGGACCGCCCCGATCCTGCCCCTGGTCGTGGACGCGGCGGTCGTCATCGTGGTCCGCCTGGACTCGGTTCTGGCCCGGCTCGGCGGTCACGGCGGCCGGTGGCCCATCGCACTGCGGTGGATGACCGGCGGCATGACCCTCGCCCTGAACGTGGCCGACTCCGCGCTCAAGAAAGACCTGGTCGGCGTTGCCGTGCACGCCGTGGCGCCGCTCCTGCTCATCGTCACGGCAGAGACCGGTCTCGCCTACCGCCGCGCCATCTCCGGCGCCCTGGCTGCGCTCAAGGCCCGTGAACAGCTTGAGCGGCAGGAGAGGGAGCGGGCCGCCGCCGAGCGGGCCGAAGCCGCCGAGAAGCGCGTACGGGAGCAGCGGGAGTTCGAGGCCCGCCTCGCCCGTGAACAGCGTGAGCACGAAGCCGCCCTGCTCCGTGAACAGGCTGAACGCGAGGAGCGGGCGCGGCGCGAGGAGCGCGAGCGGGAGGCCGCTGCCGAGCGGGAGCGGCAGGCCGAGCGTGAACGCCTTGAACGGGAGCGTGAACAGCGGCGCGCGGCCGAGCAGGAGCGTGAACGGCAGCGGCAGGCCCGTGAACGGCAGGCCGCCCAGGAGCGTGAGCGGCAGCGCCGCGAGCGCGAGGAAGCGACCTTGCGTGAACAGCGGGAGCGTGAGGCACAGGCCGAGCGTGAACGCGCCGCGCTGCTCGCCGCCGGCCCCGCCACCGAGAAGCACCCCGAGGACCTGGCCCGCAAGACCGTGGCCGCCGCGTTCGGTGCGGGGCTGTCGGTGCGGCAGGCCGCCGAGCTGTGCGGCTGGTCGATCGGCTGGGTCTCCACCCGCTACCAGGAACTCCGAGACAACACCCCGGCCCCCGCTCTTGAAGGGGCCGCCCGGTGATCCCCACCTATCCGTGGCGGTGCGCCCCGGAGGGGTTGGCGACGTTCCGGCAGCTCCGCGCGCAGGGTCTGCGCCCGGGTGGTCAGGACGTCGTCGCTCAGCTGGAGCGGCCCCGCCGTCGGCGTGGCCCGCTCGTCGCCTACCTGTACCGGGTCGACCTGGCCAAGCCGGTACGGCCCATGACCCCGGCCAAGCGGGCCGCCCTGGAGCGGGCGAACGCCGCCCGCCGGGTCTGCCCGGAGTGCGGCCGGGACGCCGGCTACCGCATCCCGGTCTCGCTCGGCATGTGCGTCCCGTGCGCGGACGCCCCCACCGAACTCGCAGCCTGAACTGGAGGAATCCCATGGAGCACGGCCAGTCGCAGGGCTCGCACGCGTACGTGCTGACCCTGTCCAACCCGCGCGGGCAGGGCATGGTCAGCGGCACGATCACCCCGGCTCCGGGAGCGTCCCGCTACGACGTCTACCTCGACATTCGCCGCCACGCGGTGAGCGTCTACCCGTCGCTGGGGGACGCCACGGTCGTCTTCTTCTCGCTGGAGCCGAACACCCTCTGACCTGCACCTCTGGCAGGGCCCGACCATCCACCTTCCACAGCTTTGGTCGGGCCCCTGATCTCCCCTAAGGGAGGTAGCAAGGATGACGGACATCAGCACGGAGCCGGTAGTGGGCACCACCGCCCCGGCTCCGCCGACCGCTCCGCCCCCGCCGCCGGCCGCCGCCGAGCAGCCGGTGAAAGACACCGGGAAGGTGGAGAACACCCCGGGCGGTTGGCCCGTGGTGCCGCTCGCCACGACCGGTGTGAACAGCACGGTCAGCGGGGTCGCCGCCGCCGCACTCGTCGCCGGTCCGCCCGGCGCCGCCGTGGCGCTGGCCGGTGCCGCCCTCGTCGGCGGCGCCGCCCTGGCCCGCCGCGCCGCACGCAACCGCACCACCAAGACCACCGCGCGGGCCGCAGCGAAGAAGGTTCCCACCCCGCGCCCGTCTCTGCGGACCTCCACCGGTACCCGCAGCGCTGGTAGTTCGGCCGGCCACCGCGCGGCCGGATCCGGCAAGGGCGGTTCGGGGTCCTCCCGGGCCTCGAAGGGCCGTACCGGCTCCACCGGAACGTCCTCGCCGTCGGCGGCACGGCCGCAGCCGAACAGCCGCCTCGGGCAGGTCAAGGCGCTGCGTCAGTCGGCCCGCACCGCCCCCGGCTCGGGGTCGACGCGGGCGGAACGTCGCGCACAGGCTGTGCAGAATCGCCGGGCGGTCGCCGACACCCGTCGCAACACCCCCTCGTCGGCTCGCTCCTCCTCCGCCGGCCGCCCCGGTGCCGGGGGCAGCAAGGGCGGACCGGCCAAGAACCGGTCCGTAGCCGGTCGTTCGTGGCTGGGTGGGAAGGTCCGGGCCGGTCGTGACGCTGCGGTGCAGCGGGCCCGTACGGCTCGGGACCGCTCCGCCGCGCGGGCCGTGGACGGGGCTCGCGAGAAGGTTCGTTCGGCCCTGACCGCGAAGCAGGCCAAGGTGGCGAAGAAGGCCGTCCGCAAGGACGCCCGTAGGGCCCTGTGGAAGTCGGCCGTCAGGAAGCAGGGCCGCCGCCTGCTCGCCGCCCTCGCCGCCGCGCCGGTCGGTGCGCTCGGCATGCTCACCACGCCGCTCGGCCGGAAGCTCGGCATCAAAGCGCTGCAGCACCCCGGCCGGCGCCTGTACCGGCGTCTCATGCGGACCGCCGAGGAGCAGCAGGCCGTCCGGGACGCGGCGATCCGTGAGCGGCTGGCCGCCGCCGAGGCCGCGATCGACGCCGACCTCGCCGACAAGCAGCGGCAGATCGGCGGCACCGCCGAGCGTCCCTCGTTCCTTACTCCCGCAAGCCCGTCGTCTCCTGTGGAGGTCGTGAAAGTGTCCGGTTTCAAGTTCGAAGAGGCCGCCGCCGAGATGGAGAATGCGGCCCGCACCTACGAGCCCGAGACGGCCATGGAGATCCTGTCCATGGTCGACAACCTGCCCCAGGCCCTGAACCACGTCGCCGAGACGTTCAAGATCCTGGCCGAGCGCTCCGACTCGGAGTTTCCGCTGGAGAAGGACATCGCCGCCGCGTTCGACGAGATCTACGGCGCGCTGATGCGCGCGGTCGACGCCTCCGACCAGGTCGGGCCGCTGTTCCGGCAGGTCCACGAGCACGACATCGCCCGCCACGAAGACCCCCGCAACGGCATCGACGCCGAGAAGGGCTGGAACGTCTGACCATGGCCACCACCAACGACCCCAAGGTTTCCTCGGGGCCGGTGTGGGACTGGAGCGCCGGTCACGGACCCGTGACCGGCGCTCTGTCCGCCACCACCGGCGCCCTCGCCCTCGCCACCACCGGAGCCGCAACCGGCATGCCCCCCGGCTGGGCCCTCGCCGTCGGCACGGCCGGCGCGATCGGCCACACCATCTCCACCCTGCGCGAACGGCTCTCCGCCCGCACCGTCACCCTGCGGGCCTCCTCCTGGCTGCTCGGCGCCGGGTGGACCACGTGGGCCATGACCAGCGGCCCGCTGACCTGGACCGCGCTCGGTTCCCTCGCCGTCCTCGGTGTCGGCATCGGCACCGCCGCCCGCTCCACCAGCCTGTACGAGGACGCTCGCGAGCTGGAACTCATCGCGCTCGCAGACGGGCAGGTCGCCGCCGAACTCCAGGCAGAGCGCCGCACCCGGGCCGCGGAGTGGGTCGACCGCGTCCAGCGCGTCTGCGGCGTCACCCTCACCGTGCTGGCGATCGAGAAGTGGCCCACCGGCACCGGCTTCACCATCGACGCCGAACTCCCCGGCGGCACCACCTACAACCAGGTGGCGAAAGAATCCGCCCGGCTGTCGGCCGACGCCCGCCTGCCGCACGGCTGCACCGTCGCCGCCACCCCCGGCATCCACCAGGGCCGCGTCCTCATCGACGTCTCGACCGTGAACGTTATCGCCGGAGAGATCCCCTACCCGACCGACTACGGGCCCCTCTCGATTCACACGGGCCTGCCGTGGGGGGTGCGTTCCGACGGGCGGGAAGTCCCGGTCTACCTGCGCGAGCAGTGCGCGCTCATCGTCGGGCCGACCGGCTCGGGCAAGACGAACTTCGTCCACACCGTCCTCGCCGGATTCGCCCGGACCACCGACGTCCTGACCTGGGTCATCGACCTGAACGCGGGATCGGCCGGCCTGCCCTGGGTCCGCCCCGCCCTCGACGGCGACGGCAACCCCCAGGGCGAGACCCGCCCCGGAATCGACTGGCTCGCCTCCACCCCGGAAGAGGCGGCCCTGATGCTCGACACCGCGCTCAGGGTCGGGAAGCACCGCAAGGTCGCCTATCAGGACCTCATGGCCAAGGCGAACACCGACCTGCTGCCCATCTCCGCGCAGATCCCGCAGATCATGCTCGTCATCGACGAGGGCGCGGAGATCCTGGCCAGCAACGACCCCAAGATGCGCGACCTCGCAAAGAAGATCCTGGAGGTCATCCGGCTGCTGCGCGCCATGGGCACCCGCACCGTCCTGACCGCGCTCGGCGCCACCGCGGCCGTCCTCGGCAACCTCATGATCCGCCGTGAGGCCAAAGCCCGCGTCGTCCTGACCGGCGGCGAGGTCGAAGGAATGGACCTCTCCCGCATCTTCCAGAGCACCCAGGGGCTGCGGCCCGAGCAGGCCCCGTACAAGGGCGCCGGATTCATCGGCACCCCGGAGTCGGCGCCGGGCCTGTTCAAGTCGTGGCGGATCACCCCCAACCAGATCGCCGACATCGTCCGCGCCACCTCCGCCCTCCACCCCCGGCTGGACGACGTCTCCGCCAAGGCCGCTGGCCCGGCCTACGCCCGACGCTGGGACACCACCCGCACCGCGTGGATGCGCGACGGCACCGTCGCCGCCGAGCAGCCGACCACACGGGCCGCCGCCGACCGGCCGGCCCGCCCGGGTGGGCTGAACCTGTCCGCCCTGCGCGACGCTCCCGCACCGGCCGCGCCGGTGAGCGACGAGGACGCCCTCGCCGCCCGGTTCATGGCGCAGATCGACGCCGAGTTCGGCACCACCACCGAACCCAACCCGGACGAGCGTGAGGGGGGCGAGGGGCGGCCGGGGCTGAACCTGTCCGCGTTCCGGATGGAGCAGACCGACAGTGAGGCCCGCAAGGCCGCGCTGGCCGTGCTGCTCGCCGCCGGGCGCGAGGGCACGGGGGCGTCGGCGATCGCCCGCGCGCTCGCCGAGGAGCACGGCACCAGCCGGCAGACCGTCGTCGGCTGGCTCAAGGAGTGGACCGAGGACGGCACGGCGGTGCGGATCGGGACCGGCACCAAGACCCGCTACGTCCACCACCGCCACCACTCCGGCGACCCCGACCAGGCGTGACCGGTCTCGCTTGTCGCCCCCACCCCAGGGAGGGCCCTGGACGGCTCTCAGAGAGCCGGAAACGGCCTTTGACCTGGGAGACGACAAGCGACAAGACAAGACAAGCGACAAGCCGCACGACAAGCCAGACGACAAGCGACACGACAACCAGGCCACCGGGCAGCACCCCACCAACGGGGTGCTGCCCGGCCCGTTGAGAGGGGCACCTTGTGCACGAACCGACCGCGTATGAGATCACCACCCCCACCCCGTGGACGCCGCCGCCGGCCGCCGCCGCGCGGCCGGTGATCCTCCCGGCGGATATCCCGCCCGGGGTCGACTGGGTCACCCTCCCCAACGGCGTGCGGACCCTCGCCTACACCCACCCCGCGCCCCCGCCGCAGGTTCCGGTTACGGCCCCGCAGCCGATCCCGGCGTGGGCCAAGACCACCGCCCTGCTCGCCCCCACCGTCGGCGGCGGGATCGCCGCCGCCGGTATCGGACTCTCCTACGCCGCCCCGGGACTTATCGCCATGAGCCACGCCCTGTGGTCCGCCGCCGCCCTCGTCGTCGCCGCCGTCATCGCCGTGCCCGTCCTCATCCGCACCGCCCGCCGCGCCACCGGCAGCCGCGGCACCGGCGGCACGACGCACATCACGCAGAACATCACCGCCACCGGCCTGTTCGGCCGCGCCAACGGCACCCTCAACCAGCGCTAGGGCACCGGGAAGCCGGCGAATCCATCGCCGTTCTGCACGACGAGCGAGATGTTCTCGGAGTCGAGCCATTCGCGAACGTCGGGCGTGGGCTCGCTCGGCAAAAGCACGGCGACGCGGAGTCCCGCGGGGACTTCGTCCTTGAGATGCCGGCGGTAGTCGAGGAGCTGCCCCACTGCCATGCGGACATTGGCCCGGGTGGTCTGCCCCTTCGCTTCGTAGAGCACGTTGGCCGTGACGTCGTACAGGTCGGGCACGAGCGGACCGGGCTCGCCCTCCACCGTGATCTGGAAGCTCTTGAACTCGTGGCCAGCAGCGCTGAGGAATGTCTCGAACGCCGTCACCAACTGGCCTTCGCGTCGCAGCACGGTCCGCGGGCCGCCCTTGATGTTTGCGATTGTCTCGCTCGTCTTGTGCTGCTCGGTCTTCTTACCCTTGATCTCTTCAACGGCCAGCGCCGGCCACTCGACCGGCAGGTCGATGACGCCGCTCTTAGTCGCCGGGGGCACCGCGTCCTTCGGCTCGAAGAGAAGTACCGCGCCGGGCGCAGGGCGGAAACGGAAGACGAAGACGTTGCGCAGCACGTTGTGCTTGTCCGGCGCCCTACGGACCACGTACGGCAGGCTCGGATCCAACACCACCTGCCCGACGTACCGCTGCTTCACCAGCTTCTTCCCGGGCGCCGCCTTGCCGTCGGCGACGAACAGGTGAACCTCACGGCCGTCCGTGATGGTGTCCACGAGCGTCTTATTGCCGCGGACCATCTTCTGATCCCCCTCAGCACCGGCCCCCGTGTACAGGTACAGCGTCCCGAACTCGTCATCCTCGGCGCGGCCGTCGAAGGTGTAGCCGTGCTTCTCTCCGACGCTCGGGTCGGAGTACACGAACACCTTCCCCGAGTTCTTCGCCGGGACGATGCCGCCGCTGTACACCGAACCCCCGTAGGCATCCACGACTTCCTCGCGCGTCGTGATCAGGCCCGGAACGAGATCAAGAGTCGTCATCCCTCGAATCTAAATGCCCCCTCTGACAGCAGGGGCTAGATCCAGAAACCACGAGAGCGGTCCCCGTCTCGCCAAAGCCGGGACCGCCCTCGCCTACCAGCGCTTCTCACAGAACTGGAGACACTCAGCATGACCCAACACGCCCCCGTTCGGCGAGACCCGGACGGGTTGCCGAGTATCGACCTGCCCGGACTCGACCTGCTCGCGCACGCGATCGCTGCGGCCGGGCGCGGGTGGCACGTCTTCCCGCTTCGTCCCCGCGACAAGCGGCCCTCCGGCCACCCGGAGCGCATGTGCCCCGGCACCGGCCGGTGCTCCCAGGGGCACCGCACCCCGGAGCAGCGCGCCACGACCGACCCGGGCTTGCTCGCCGCGGCGTGGACGCACGCCCCGTACAACATCGGGATCGCGACCGGCCGGTCCGGGCTGCTCGTCGTCGACCTCGACATGGTCAAGGAGGGAGAGCCAGAAGGAACGCCTGACGGCGTGACTTCCTTCGAGGCGCTCTGTGAGCGCGCCGGGCAGACCGTTCCCACCACCTACCGGGTGCGGACCGCGCGCGGCGGGATGCACCTGTACTTCACCCAACCGCCCGGCGCCCAGCTCGGCAACACGGCCGGGCGGCTCGGGAAGCACGTCGACACCCGGGGCTGGGGCGGATACGTCGTCGCCCCCGGCAGCACCACCCAGGACGGTGCCTACGCCGTCCTGGACAGCATCGCCCCCGCCCCGCTGCCCGACTGGCTCACCCAGGCGCTCACGGAGCCGCCCAAGCCCGTGCGGGCCGCCGCCCCGGCTCCCGCGCTCACGAGCGGCGCCCGCGTCGCCGAGGTGGCGCTGGAGCGCGAGACCGCCGCCGTCCAAAACGCCCACGAAGGCGGCCGCAACGCCCAACTCCTGACGTCGGTAAGGGCGGTGGGCCGGTTCGTCGCGTGGGGAGACATCCCCCGGCACGTGGCCGAGGAGGCTTTTCAGGCGGCGGGGGAGGCGGCGGGACTGCCGCCGGCCGAGTGCCGCGCCACGATCCGCAGCGCGCTCGACTGGTCCCTCCGCACCGCCCGACCCAGGCAGGCCGCCGCATGAGCCGCGCCGAATCCCCCCTCCTGAAAAGCCCCATCCCGACCGATTTGCGGGCCGAGGACGCCGAACAGACCGCCGTGCCGCGAGCGGTAGGCGACTCGAAGGACGTCGCCGAAGGCGTCCCTTCTAGCACTGACCCGCACACGGTCACCGGGCAGGACATCGGCACGGAGGAGTTGCCGTCTCCGTCGAACCCCATGGCCGTTGCCCGGCGTCTCGTCCCCGACTGGCGTACGGA
Source organism: Streptomyces sp. NPDC054975 (assembly GCF_053609105.1). Classification (NCBI taxonomy): domain Bacteria; kingdom Bacillati; phylum Actinomycetota; class Actinomycetes; order Kitasatosporales; family Streptomycetaceae; genus Streptomyces; species Streptomyces sp. NPDC054975. Next base: position 30,012 of record NZ_JBSGWV010000004.1, on the reverse strand, counting down.
GGACGGCCGACTGCGGCTGCGTCGCTGGCACGGCATGTGGATGCGCTGGACCGGCACCTGCTGGCGCGAGTACGACGAAGCCGAGCTGCGCGCCGGCCTGTACCGGCGCCTGGAGCACGCCACCTTCGTCGCTGGGGAGGACAAGAACGGTTTCCCCGAGGTGCGGGAGTGGGCGCCAACCAAGACGAAGATCAGCAATCTGCTGGACGCGCTCTACGGCATCACGCTTCTGTCCAGCGACATCGACGCCCCGGCCTGGATCGACGGCGAGCGCGGCCGGCACGACGCCAGTCCGATTGTCGCGTGCCGCAACGGGCTGCTGCGGATCCGGGACCGTGAGCTGCTGCCGCACAGCCCCAGCTTCTTCAACCTCGCCGCCGTTCCCTTTGACTACGACCCGACCGCCACCGCCCCGGAGTGGGAGACGTTCCTGCGGGAGATCTGGCCGGACGACCCGGAGTCCATCGCCGCTCTTCAGGAGTGGTTCGGCTACGTCCTCTCCGGGCGGACCGACCAGCAGAAGATCCTGCTCATGAAGGGCCCGTCCCGCTCCGGGAAGGGCACGATCGCGCGGGTGCTGAAGGAGCTAGTCAGCAAGGAGAACCTGGCCGGGCCCACCCTCGCCGGGCTGGGGACCAACTTTGGGCTGTCAACGCTCATCGGCAAGCCGCTCGCGATCATCTCCGACGCCCGGTTGGCCAACGAGAACAACGTGGCCGTGGTCGAGCGGCTGCTGACCATCTCCGGCGAGGACACCATCGACATCGACCGGAAGTACCGCGAGCCCTGGACCGGCAAGCTGCCGACCCGGCTGATGATCCTCACCAACGAGCTGCCGAACTTCGGCGACTCCTCCGGGGTCATCGCCAACCGGTTCATCGTGCTCAACACGACCCGCTCGTGGCTGGGCAAGGAAGACCCCACCCTGCTCGACCGGCTGATCGCCGAGATGCCCGGCATCATCAATTGGGCCCTCGATGGTCTCGCCCGCCTGGAACGCACCGGACGGATCACCGCCCCGACATCCTCCCGGGACGCGGTCACGATCATGCAGGACACCGCCTCACCCACCAGTGCGTTCGTCCGGGAGCGCTGCATCACCGGGCCCATGCGGGAAGTCCCCGTGGACGTCCTGTGGGCCGCGTGGCGGGAGTGGGCCGAGGACAACGGCATGAAGTCCATCGGCACCAAGCAGGTCTTCGGCCGCAACCTGCTCTCCGTCGTCCCCCAGCTCCGCCGTACCCGCCCCCGGGATGCCTACGGCCGGCAGGTCGCCACCTACACCGGCATCACGCTCAACGTGGACCCACATCTCTGAGAGTCGCGACTCACCGCGACTCAAGACCTCGAATCCCGGCTTTGAGTCGCAGTGAGTCGCGACTCAAAGCAATGTCACTCCAACTTTTCGGAGGGCACTCGATGAAGCCCCACGCCGGCCCCCGGGCCACGCTCCGGGCCGGACTCCCGGACCGCTACCTCACCCCCGAAGACATCGCCGCGATGTTCAGCGTGCCGCTCGAAACCGTCTACCAGTGGCGCCGGAAGCGCACCGGCCCGCCTGGCTTCCGCGTCGGTAAGCACGTCCGGTACGACCCCGCCGCCGTCCAGCGCTGGACGAGTGAGCGCATAGCCGCCGACCTGGCTGCCTGAGACCAACAGTCGATAGACCAGCTCAGCGGGACGCGGCCGTGTGGCCGCGTCCCGCTGCCTTTCCCGAAAGAGGCACAGCACCATATGGCAGGTCACATCCAGGATCGCTGGTTCAAGGTCGAGACCGGGGCGGATGGCAAGCCGCGCCGGGTCAAGACCGAGCGTTTCGGCTCCGGCATGCGCTACCGCGCCCGGTACGTCGGCCCCGACGGCACCGAGAAGTCCAAGAGCTTCCCCGACAAGCAGAAGCGGTTGGCCGAGCAGTGGCTGACCAGCATCGAGGCGGACATGGCGCGAGGGGAGTACATCGACCCGAAGGTCGGCCGCACCACCTTCCAGCAGTACGCAGAACGCTGGGTCGCCGCACAGACGACGGACATCGCCACACGCACCGGGGCGGAGTCCAGGATCCGGCTGCACGCCTACCCGTACATCGGCGCCCGGCCCCTGAGTTCGTTCCAGCCCGAACACATCCGGGAGTGGCTGCGGAAGCTCGAAGACGCGGGACTGGCCGCGTCGACAAGGCGCACCATCTTCGCCAACGTGTCGGCCGTCTTCACCGCCGCCGTGGACGACCGGCTCATCGCACGGAACCCCTTCCGTGCCGCTTCCGTGAAGGCGCCGGCGCCGACTCCCAGGAGGGTCCGCCCGTGGACCGCCGAGCAGGTGTTCGCGGTACGGCAGGCACTTCCCGCTCACTACCGGGCGATGACAGACGTCGGGGGCGGCTGCGGTCTTCGGCAGGGAGAGATCTTCGGTTTGCCGGTCGACGAGGTGGGGTTCCTGACCGGATGGCTGCACGTGGGCTACCAGGTGAAGATGGTTGGCGGTCGGGCCGTCTTCGCGCCCCCGAAGCGGGGGAAGGTCCGTGACGTACCCCTTCCCGAGGAAGTGGGCCGCGCGCTCGCCGCCCACATGAAGGAGTTCCCACCGCAGGAAGTGACGTTGCCGTGGGAGACCCCGGACGGACCGCCCCTGACTAAGCGGCTCATGTTCACCACGGAGGAGGGCAAGGCGGTCGGTCGGCACTACTTCAACACCGCGTCGTGGAAGCCCGCTCTCGTGGCCGCTGGTGTGCTTCCCGAGCCAGAGCCGGGGGAGAGGGCCCAGTCGTCGCGCGAGGACGGCATGCACGCGCTGAGGCACTTCTATGCCTCCGTCCTGCTCGACGCCGGCGAGAACATCAAGGCGCTGAGCGGGTACCTCGGTCACGTGGACCCCGGTTTCACCTTGCGGGTCTACACCCACCTAATGCCGAGCAGCGAGAGCCGGACCCGGAAGGCCGTCGACGACGTGTTCCGGGCGGTCGGTGGAGCGGCTGACGGCCCAGAGACGGCCCAGGCGGCATAACGAAGGCCCCCACCGGCGGGAAAACCGCTGGTGGGGGCCGGTTTGGTCAGGAGTATGGCCAAGTATAACTAGAACTGGTATCAGTTCTGATACACAGTCAGAAACACTGCGGGTTCCGGGAGGCAGTCGGTCATGACCGAGCTTGTGGAGCACGGAAAGCTGTACATCGGCGGGGAGTTGACCGACCCGGTGGGCGGTGACGTCATCGAGGTGGTCTCGCCGCACACCGAGGAGGTCATCGGCCGGGTGCCGCACGCCTCCCGGGCCGACGTCGACCGGGCCGTCGCCGCCGCCCGCGAGGCCTTCGAGCACGGGCCCTGGCCCCGGACGACCCTCGCGGAGCGGATCGAGGTCGTCGGGCGGATCAAGGACGCCATCGCCGTACGGCACGAGGAGATCGCCCGGTCGATCAGCTCCCAGAACGGCTCCCCGTACTCCTGGAGCGTTCTCGCCCAGGCCCTCGGCGCCATGATGGTCTGGGACGCGGCGATCACCATCGCCCGTGAGTTCCCGTACGAGAGCAGGCGCGCCGGGGTCCTCGGGCCGATCATGGTGCGGCGCGAGCCGGTCGGTGTCGTCGCGGCGGTCGTGCCGTGGAACGTCCCGCAGTTCACCGCCGCCGCCAAGCTCGGGCCCGCGCTGCTCGCCGGCTGCACGGTGGTCCTCAAGCCCTCGCCCGAGTCGCCCCTCGACTCGTACATCCTCGCCGAGATCGCGACCGAGGCCGGGCTCCCCGACGGCGTCCTGTCCATCCTGCCCGCCGACCGCGAGGTCAGCGAGTACCTGGTCGGCCACCCGGGCGTCGACAAGGTCTCCTTCACCGGTTCGGTCGCGGCCGGCAAGCGCGTGATGGAGGTCGCCTCCCGCAACCTCACCCGCGTCACCCTCGAACTCGGTGGCAAGTCCGCCGCCGTCATCCTCCCCGACGCCGACCTGGCCGCCGCGGTCGCCGGGATCGTCCCCGCCGCCTGGATGAACAACGGCCAGGCGTGCGTCGCCCAGACCCGGATCCTCGCCCCGCGCAGCCGGTACGACGAGATCGCCGAGGCCCTCGCCGCCGCCGCGGGCGCGCTGGTGGTCGGCGACCCGCTCGACCCGGCCACCCAGGTCGGCCCGCTCGTCGCCCAGCGGCAGCGGCAGCGCTCGCTCGACTACATCAAGCTGGGCCAGGACGAGGGCGCCAAGGTCCTGACCGGCGGCGGCCGTCCGGCCGGCCTCGACCGCGGCTGGTACGTCGAGCCGACCCTCTTCGGGGCCGTCGACAACTCCATGCGGATCGCCCGCGAGGAGATCTTCGGGCCGGTGATCTGCCTCCTGCCGTACGGGGACGAGAGCGAGGCGCTCCGCATCGCCAACGACTCCGACTTCGGGCTCAGCGGCAGCGTCTGGACCGGGGACGTCGAGCATGGCGTCGACTTCGCCCGGCAGGTCCGCACGGGCACCTTCAACATCAACACCTTCAGCCTGGACATGCTCGGCCCGTTCGGCGGCTACAAGAACTCCGGCCTGGGGCGGGAGTTCGGCCCCGAGGGCTTCGGCGAGTACCTGGAGCACAAGATGATCCACCTGCCGGCCGGGTACGAGGGGCCGGGTGGTGCGTGATGGGCGACCGCTGGCACGTGGAGGTCGACCGGAGCGTGTGCATCGGCTCCGGCATGTGCGTCAACCACGCCCCGGACGGCTTCCGGCTCGACACGGCCCGCCAGTCCCACCCGCGCGAACCGGAGTCCGACGCGAACGAGCAGGTGCTCGCGGCGGCCGAGGGCTGCCCGGTGGAGGCGATCGTGATCACCCTGCTCGACGGAGGGGAACCGGTCTTCCCGCCCGAGGAGTAACCACGACCACTCGTTCACGCGTGCAAAAATCTTCCCTTGATCGCGGGGGCAACGGGCCCGTGTGCGCTCAGGATTGGGAGAGTTGTGCGCAAGGCGAAGATGGTGGCCGCGGCCGCCGGTGTGGTGCTGCTGGTGGCGGGCTGCGGCAGCGAGGGCGGCTCGGGCAAGAACAAGGGCGGTTCGTCCGCCTCCTCCTCGGGCTCCACGACCGGTGGCACGGAGACGGGCGGCGACAGCCCCACCGCGGCCGCGGTGGAGAAGGAGATCGAGGCCGCGGCCACGGCGGCGGGCTTCGTCCGGGACGCCTCGGGCGAGGACGTCCCGGCCGGGCTCAAGGAGTGCATGGTGTCGTGGACGCCCGACGCGAAGAAGGCGGCGGACCCGAAGAAGTCCTACGACGCCACGGTGACGACCCTGACCGGCGGCGGCTGGAAGGAAGGCCAGAAGACCGAGCAGACCGGGTCCACCATCAAGACGCTGAACAAGGGCGGTTGGTCGCTCAAGGCCAGCAACCACGGCGCCGCCGGCTTCTCCATCGTGATGTTCATCGCCACGGACAACTCCGCGAAGTGCGAGGCGCTGTTCACCGCCGACCTGGAGAAGAACAAGAAGCCGTAAGGGTGTTTCCGCGTCCCGTGGCGCTACGGCGCCGCGGGACCGGTCGGTGGCCGGACGGGGGTCGTCCGTCCGTCCGGTGCCGTCAGGTCGATCAGGCGGCAGACCGTCTCGATGTCGATCTTCACCTGCGCGATCGAGGCCCGTCCCGAGAGCCAGGTGATCAGCGCCGAGTGCCAGGTGTGCTCGATCACCCGTACCGCCGAAAGCTGCTGCGGCGTCGGGTGTTCGAGCCCCATCGCGTCCAGGATGATCGCCGTCGTCAGCCGCGAGACGGTGTCCACCTCCGGGCTCACGCTCCGGTCCGCGAACGTCAGTGCCCGCACCATCGCGTCCGCGAGCTGCGGTTCGCGCTGGAGCGCCCGGAAGGCCCGCATCAGCGTCTCGGCGACCCGCTCGGCCGAGGTCTCGCCCGCCGGGGGCCGCTTGCGCAGCGTGGTGTGCATGTGCTGGAGCTGGTCCTGCATCGTCGCGACCAGCAGATGGATCTTGGACGGGAAGTAGCGGTACAGCGTGCCCAGCGCCACCCCGGCGGCCTCGGCCACCTCCCGCATCTGTACGGCGTCGAATCCGCCCCGCCCGGCCAGCTGCGCGCTGGCGTGCAGGATGCGACGGCGGCGCGCCTCCTGGCGCTCCGTCAGGGGCGGCGCTGCGGGTCTGTCTTCCGCGGTCATGGAGTCCCGTTCCGTGCGGTGGGCGAGCGGCGGTACGGCCGGAGTATGGCGGGGCTTCCGCCGTGGCGCGAATCACCTGATCCGGCTCTCACGGCGGGGCTACCTGCCGGTAGATTCTGTGCTCCTTGAACGATCAAGAACGATCAAGTCTGAAACTTGTTCTAGATTAGCGCGAGCGGTTACGCTCCCGCGAAACGCAAGCTCGAAGGGGGCAGCGAGTGACTGCTGAGGCCATAGAGGCAGGCCCCCGCCAGGGCGTCACGGACGGTGGTCACGGTCCGTTGCGGATCGCTCTCCTCACGTACAAGGGCAATCCCTTCTGTGGTGGTCAGGGCGTCTATGTCCGCCACCTCTCCCGCGAACTCGCCCGCCTCGGCCACCACGTCGAGGTCATCGGCTCGCAGCCGTACCCCACCCTCGACGAGGGCGTCCCGCTCACCGAGATCGCCAGCCTCGACCTGTACCGCTCGCCGGACCCGTTCCGTACGCCGAAGCGGGACGAGTACCGCGACTGGATCGACGCCCTCGAGGTCGCCACCATGTGGACCGGCGGATTCCCCGAGCCGCTCACCTTCTCCCTGCGCGCCCGGCGCATGCTCGCCGCCCGCCGCGGCGACTTCGACGTCGTCCACGACAACCAGACGCTCGGCTACGGACTCCTCGGCGGCCCCCGGGTGCTGGGTGCCCCGCTCGTCACCACGATCCACCACCCCATCACCGTCGACCGGCAGCTGGAGCTCGACGCCGCCGACGGCTGGAAGCGCCGCGCCTCCGTCCGCCGCTGGTACGGCTTCACCCGGATGCAGAAGCGGGTCGCGCGCCGCCTGCCCACCGTCCTCACCGTCTCCGGCTCCTCCCAGCAGGAGATCGTCGACCACCTCGGCGTACGCGAGGACCGCGTGCGGGTCGTCCACATCGGCGCCGACACCGACCTCTGGTCGCCCGACCCGTCCGTCGCCGAGGTCCCCGGCCGGATCGTCACCACCTCCAGCGCCGACGTCCCGCTCAAGGGCCTCGTCCACCTCGTCGAGGCGCTGGCGAAACTCCGTACCGAGAACCCGGCCGCGCACCTCGTCGTCGTCGGCAGGCGCGCCGAGGACGGGCCGGTCGCGCAGGCCATCGAGCGGCACGGACTCGAAGGGGCCGTCGAGTTCGTCAAGGGGATCTCCGACGCGGAGCTCGTGGACCTCGTCCGCTCCGCCCAGGTCTCCTGCGTGCCGTCCCTGTACGAGGGCTTCTCGCTGCCGGCCGCCGAGGCCATGGCCACCGGGACCCCGCTCGTCGCCACCACCGGCGGCGCGATCCCCGAGGTCACCGGAGCCGACGGCGAGACCTGCCTGGCCGTGCCCCCCGGCGACGCGGACGCGCTCGCGACGGCGCTTGCGCGACTGCTCGGCGACGCGGACCTGCGGGCCCGCCTGGGCGCTGCCGGGCGCGCACGGGTTCTCGCCAACTTCACCTGGGCCCGCGCGGCGCAGGGCACCGCCGAGCTGTACCGCGAGGCGATCGCCGCGCGCGGCACCGCCGCCCGCCAGGGAGCCCGCCGGTGACCGCCGCCCCCCTGTCCCACCCCCGCACCGCCACCCCTCCGGAAGGGCAGACCCCGTGCTGACCGTCGACTTCACCCGCTTCCCGCTCGCCCCTGGCGACCGCGTGCTCGACCTGGGCTGCGGTGCGGGCCGGCACGCCTTCGAGTGCTACCGGCGCGGCGCCCAGGTCGTGGCCCTCGACCAGAACGGCGAGGAGATCCGCGAGGTCGCCAAGTGGTTCGCGGCGATGAAGGAGGCCGGCGAGGCCCCGGCCGGCGCGACCGCCACCGCGATGGAGGGCGACGCGCTCAACCTGCCGTTCCCCGACGCGTCCTTCGACGTCGTGATCATCTCCGAGGTCATGGAGCACATCCCGGACGACAAGGGCGTCCTCGCCGAGATGGTCCGCGTGCTCAAGCCCGGCGGCCGGATCGCGATCACCGTTCCGCGCTACGGCCCCGAGAAGGTCTGCTGGGCGCTCTCCGACGAGTACCACGAGGTCGAGGGCGGCCACATCCGCATCTACAAGGCGGACGAACTGCTCGCCAAGATCCGCCAGGCGGGCCTCAGGCCGTACGGCACCCACCACGCGCACGCGCTGCACTCCCCGTACTGGTGGCTGAAGTGCGCGTTCGGCGTGGACAACGACAAGGCCCTGCCGGTGCGGGCGTACCACAAGCTCCTGGTCTGGGACATCATGAAGAAGCCGGCCCTGACCCGGGTCGCCGAGCAGCTGCTCAACCCGGTCGTCGGCAAGAGCTTCGTGGCGTACGCGACCAAGCCGCACTCCCCCTCGCTTGCCTGGGGGGACCCCCAGCCCAAGGCTGACGCCGTCGACACCGCGGACGCCGCCAAGTGACCTCTCCCGAGCAGATCGCGGAGCACCTGCTCCTGCCCGGGGTCCTCACCGCCGAGCAGGCCGCCGAGACCGTCGCCGGGATACTCGCCGTCCAGCGCGAGGACGGCGCGATCCCCTGGTTCCGCGGCCACCACCTCGACCCCTGGGACCACACCGAGGCCGCCATGGCCCTGGACACGGCCGGCGAACACGCGGCGGCGGCCAGGGCGTACGAGTGGCTGGCCCGGCACCAGAACGCCGACGGCTCCTGGTACGCGGCCTACCGCGACGGCGACCCGGACGACGTCACCGACCGCGGCCGGGAGTCCAACTTCGTCGCGTACATCGCCGTCGGCGTCTGGCACCACTACCTCGCGACCGGCGACGACGCCTTCCTCGACCGGATGTGGCCGGTCGTCTACGCCGCCGTCGAGTTCGTCCTCGCCCTCCAGCGGCCCGGCGGGCAGATCGGCTGGAAGCGGGAGGCGGACGGCACGGCGGTCGACGACGCGCTGCTCACCGGGAGTTCCTCCATCCACCAGGCGCTGCGCTGCGCGCTCGCCATCGCCGAGGCGCGCGAAGAGCCCCAGCCCGACTGGGAACTGGCGACGGGCGCGCTCGGCCACGCGATCCGCAACCACCCCGAGCGCTTCCTCGACAAGTCCCGCTACTCGATGGACTGGTACTACCCGGTCCTCGGCGGCGCCGTGACGGGCGCGGCGGCCACCGCCCGTATCGACGCGCGCTGGGACGACTTCGTCGTCCCCGGGCTCGGCGTACGGTGCGTCCTGCCCAACCCGTGGGTGACCGGCGGCGAGAGCTGCGAACTCGCCCTCGCGCTGTGGGTGACGGGCGAGTCCGACCGGGCCCTGGAGATCCTCCAGTCCATCCAGCACCTGCGCGCCGAGGGCGGCATGTACTGGACGGGGTACGTCTTCGAGGGCGACAAGGCCGTGTGGCCGGAGGAGCTCACCACCTGGACGGCCGGCTCGCTGCTGCTCGCCGTCGCGGCGCTCGGCGGCGACGAGGCGACCGGGGCGGTCTTCGGCGGGGAACGGCTGCCGAGCGGCCTGGAACCGGACTGCTGCGGCGACTGATCTCGTCAGTGGCGGCGGCGCAGGCCGCCGGCCACGGTGTGGCCGATGGCGAGGTAGACGACGGCGGCGAGACCGTAGCCCGCGACGACCCGTGCCCAGGTCTCGTCGAAGGTGAACAGGTCGTGGGACCAGCCCGCCAGCCAGCGGGCCGCCTCCTGGACGAACTCGACCAGGCTGTTGGCCCGGTTGGCCTCCAGCAGGTACATGAGGATCCACAGGATGATCAGACCGGCCATGATGTCGGCCGCCGCGGCGATGATCCTGGCCGCTGTCGTCGTACCGCTGCGTGAAGTCATGGGGTTCGGATTGCCGCGATCCGGTGGCGGAAACCCGTTCGGGGTCCCCCGGGTGGCGGAGCGTCGGGGGCGGGGCGAGGGTGGCGCCAAAGCCCTCAGGGAGGTTCAGCCGTGCCCCGTTCCGTTCCGCCGGTTCCCTCCGGTCCGATACGCCGCGGTGTCGTGGCGCTCCTGCTGGCCTGCACCCTGCTCCTGACGACGGCCGCCTGCGGCGGCGACGACGAGCAGAGCGCGAGCGGCAGCGCCACGGCGAGCGCGACGGCCGAGCGCCAGAAGCTCGCCAAGACCCGGTTCGTCGCCAACGCGGGCCTGGCGGCGGGCGCCACGTACCAGTGGATCGTCAAGCCGTACCGCGCGGGCAAGTTCAAGAAGGGCGCGGACGGCCAGAAGTTCGCGCTGGTCAAGGCCGGTCTGGCGGGAGCGTTCGCGTACAACCGGCTCAAGGCGGCGGTGAACAACGCCAAGGGCGACGAGCACCTCTCGAAGGCGGTCGCGCCGCTCACGGCCGGCATCGACAAGCTGAAGGACCTCGGGACCAAGCTCCGCAAGGGCGAGGCGAGCGAGGCGGACGTCGGCACGTTCGAGGACGTCATCACCAACGTGAAGGACGCGGGCGCGAGCGCCGGCGCCGTGGTGACGGACAAGGTGCCGAGCACCTCCCAACTGGGCGGCTGAGCTCCCCGTTCAGCTCCGCGAGCCTAGACGTTCAGCTCCGCGAGCAGCCTCAGCGTGGCCGGGTCCGGGGCGGTGACCAGCAGGTCCGTGACCGGGCCCTTGCGCCATTCCTCCAGGCGTTCGGCGATCCGCTCCCTCGGCCCGACGAGCGAGATCTCGTCCGCGAAGGCGTCGGGCACCGCGAGCACCGCCTCCTCGCGGCGGCCGGCCGCGAACAGCTCCTGGATGTGCCGCGCCTCCGCCTCGTATCCCATGCGCGCCATCAGGTCGGCGTGGAAGTTGCGGGCCGTGTGCCCCATGCCCCCGATGTAGAAGCCGAGCATCGCCTTGACCGGCAGCAGCCCCTCGGCGGGGTCGTCGCAGAGCTGCGCGCGCACCATCGGGGCGACCCGGAAGCCGTCGGGGAGCCGGTCCGGGAGGGCGTAGACCTCGGCGTACCGCCAGGGTGTCCAGTAGAGCGGCAGCCAGCCGTCGGCGATCCGCAGGGTCTGCGCGATGTTCTTCGGGCCCTCCGCCCCCAGCAGCACCGGCAGATCCGCCCGTAGGGGGTGGGTGATCGGCTTGAGCGCCTTGCCGAGGCCGGTGCCGTCGTCTCCTGCGTACGGGTGGGAGTGGAACCGCCCGTCGAGCCGGACGGGTGCCTCGCGACGCAGGACCTGCCGGATGACGTCCACGTACTCCCGGGTCGCCGTCAGCGGGGAGCGGGGAAAAGGGCGGCCGTACCAGCCCTCGACGACCTGCGGCCCGGAGAGGCCCAGGCCGAGCGTCACCCGACCGCCGGAGAGGTGGTCGAGCGTGAGCGCGTGCATGGCGGTGGCAGTGGGCGTCCGTGCGGCCATCTGCGCGACGGCGGTCCCGAGCCCGATCCGGGAGGTGTGCGCGGCGATCCACGTCAGCGCCGTGAACGCGTCGGACCCCCACGCCTCGGCCGTCCACACCGAGTCGTACCCGAGCCGCTCCGCCTCGCGGGCCAGTTCCAGGTGGGTGGGGGAGGGGCCGCGCCCCCAGTAGCCGAGGGTGAGTCCGAGGCGCATGGCCGGAACCTTTCTGACGCTCCGTCAGGTCATCCGTTCCGGGACTGTACGCCAACGGCCCCCCGCCCGGAAGGGATTCCGGGCGAGGGGCCGTCGGCTCCGTCAGAGCGCGGCGATCAGCCGCGCTGGATGCCGGTGGTGTCCTGGAGGACGCCGCGGCGGCCGTCCTGCGTCTGGGCGATCAGGCCCGGGCCGCGCTGCTCGACCGCCAGGTACCAGGTACCGGGTGCCAGTTCGGCGATGGGGGTCGGCGAGCCGTCCTCCGCGTACAGCGGACGGGCGACCGGGACCGCGAACCAGAACGGGGCGAAGTCGCCGGCCGGCTGCTGGCCCTGCGTCTGCGCGGCGGTCTGCTGCGGGGCGGGGGCCTGGCCCTGCGGGTCGGGCTGCGGCTGACCGCCGTACGGCTGCGGCTGGGCGCCGTAGGGCTGCGGGGCGCCCGGGTAGCCGTAGCCACCGGGGACGCCCTGCTGGGCGGGCTGGCCAGGCTGCATGCCGTACGGCTGCGGGGCCTGCGGCTTCGGGGCGCTCAGGAGGGGGCCCTTGAGGGCGGGGACCAGCGGCGCGGCGACGGCCGCGGCGGCCAGGATCAGGGAGGCGATCAGGCCGAGGATGAGACCGGCACCGGCGTTGTTCGACTCGAACATCCACATCAGCACGTTCCAGGCCGAGGCCACGGTGAACGCGACGCCGATCTGGCCCAGCTCCAGACCCACGACCTTGCGGGGCTGCGGAAGCGTGCGCGCGTACACGACGAGCGCGGCGCCCGCGATGCCGAGGAAGAAGGCGCCCCAGCCGAGGGGCGAGGCCTCCCAGGAGTTCGTGCTCGGAACCTGGTTGCAGATCTCGGGGCTGGCGTCACAGCCGCTGATGTCGAGGAACGAGGCGATGAACAGCACCACCGCTGCACCGATCAGAACGCCATCGCCTCGAGTGAGGGAGCGGATATTCACGTAAGAATCCTTCGTCGGGTCGTCTCGTCGGGGTGGCGCGAAGCACGGGGGCGGCCCCCTATCGTACGGAGGGAATCTATCGCCCGTCGGTACTACCCCTTGAGGTAGGTCCCGATGCCGTCCGCGATTCCCCGCGCCGCTTTCTGGCGCCATGCCGCATTCGAGAGGAGTGCGGCGTCCTTCGGATCACGCATATTGCCGCATTCGACGAAGACCTTGGGCACGGTCGAGAGATTGAGGCCCCCGAGATCGTCGCGGACATCCAACCCCGTGCCGTCGCCGAGGTAGTTGGCGGGGGCGGTGCCGGTCGCGCGGGCGAAGTGCCGGACGACGGCCTCGCCGAGGGTACGGGAGGGGCCGACGATCTTCGTGGTGTCGGCGCTGCCGGAGCTGACCCGCGCGGGCACGATCACGTGGAAACCGCGGTTGCCGGTGGCGGAACCGTCGGCGTGCACGGAGACGACGGCGTCGGCGCGGGCGGCGTTGCCGGTCCGGGCGCGCTCGTCGATGCAGGGGCCGAAGGGGCGGTCGGCGTCGTGGGTGAGGAGGACCTTCGCGCCCTGGGCCTTGAGGAGATCGCGCAGGCGGTGTGAAACATCGAGGGTGAATGCGGCTTCGGTGTAATCGGCGTCGGTGGAGGTGCCGGTGGTGTCGCATTCCTTGCGGCCTGTGCCGATATCAACCTTCTGGTTGATATCCCGGGAGTGACGGAAGTTGCCGGGATTGTGGCCGGGGTCGATCACGATCGTGCGACCGGCGAGCGGGAGGGCGGGCGTACGGGTGGGGGCGCTCGTCGTCGCCTTGGCGTCGGTGGCCTTCGGCGCGGCGGCGTTCGAGCCGCTGCCGCAGCCGGCGAGCGCCGGGAGGGCGGCGCAGGCGGTGAGGGCTCCGGCGAGGGCGCGCATGGTTCGGTGGTCGTACGGCACCTTGCGACTCTAGTCGGAGGTTGCGGTGGGTGTTCGGTCGACGCGGCGGGACTGTGAAGGCCGCGTGGGGGGTATGCAGAGAGCACGCACGGACCGTGGGGGGAACTGTGGCGGGGGAAGAGCCGAACGACGCACGTCAGGCGGGGGAACCGGACCCGCGAGGGGTCTCTGAGACGCCGTGGGCGTATGGGGCTCCGGGGACATCTGGGGCTGGCGGAACGGCAGGGGCGGAGGGGGTGCGGGGGGCGCCTGGGACACCGGGGGTGCCTGGAGCGCCTCACGGCGCCGGGCCTGTGGTTCCGCCGCCGCCCGCGGAGCCGCCGGCCGTGCCGGCGCCGCCCTCACCACCGCCACCTTCGAACCCGGCGCAGGCAGTCCTTGTCGGATTACTGAACCTGTCCTGTCTGGGGCTCGGCTACGTCCTGCTCAAGCAGTGGATCCTCGCCGCCGTCTGCTGGCTCGCGACGGCCGTGCTGCTGCTGGTGGCGCTGCCCGCCGACGTGGACGGAGTGCCCACCGGCGTCCTCGTCGGGTACGGCGCGTTCCTGCTGGCCGCGGCAGTCGACGGAGCCCGGCGCGGTCTGCGCGCCCCGCTCGCCCTGGGCGCCGGCGCGACAGGGGCAGGGCCCGGGATGCGGCGGCTCGCGCTTCCCCTGGCGCTCGGGCTCGTCCTGCTCGCGGTGCCGGTCGGCGGCTCCGTCGCCTACGGCGCGGCGCGCGACGAGGCGGTGGAGCGGTCGCTGCTGGCCCGGCTCGCGGGGGCGGACGAGCAGGTGAAGTCGGTGGAGGGCCAGAGCTTCAGCGGCGCGGAGCACACGTACCGCAAGGCGCTCGCCGTCTATCAGGAGCTCGGCACCGAGCACGCCGGTTCGCGGGCGGGCCGCCTCGTCCCCGACCGGCTCGCGGACTACTACGCGTCCGTCTCCGCTCCGTACACGCAGAAGAAGTACTGCGAGGCCGTCCCGGGTCTGCAGCATCTGCGCGCCCTGCCGCAGGCCGTGGACCGCGACCTCGTCGACGGGCTGACGGGCAAGGCGGACGACCCGCTGGCCCACTCCTGGTACGAGTGCGGGATCAGCGGACTCGCCGGCGCGGGCACCGGGACGACGGCCGGGGACCACCTGAACGCGCTGCTGTCGACGTTCCCCGACTCCTCGTACGCCAAGAACGTCGAGCCCACGGTCCGGGAGGCCTTGCGGACCCGGTCCGCCGCGATCGCCGACGGCGGCACGGACCCCTGCGCGGCCGTCGTCGAACTGGAGCGTTTCCGCACCACCGTCGACCTGCTGCCGAAGGCCACCTTCGCCGCCGTCTCGGCCGACACGGGCAAGGAGATCCAGAAGGGCGACTTCGCCTGCGGGGTCGAGCAGTTCGAGGACAAGGAGTTCAGCCAGGCCGTCCAGGCGATGACGGAGTACGTCGAGCAGTACCCGGACAGCCCGCAGGTCGCCCACGCGCGGTCGATCGCGATCGCCGCCGAGATAGCCGCCGAGACGCCGGCGGCGGGCGCGCGGCTGCCGTCCGCCACCCCGCCCGGCGGCTCACGGATGGTCATGGTCGTGTCCAACGACGGCCCCGGCGAGGTCGAGCTGCTCTACACCGGGCCGGTGACGGGCCGGGTCACGCTGAAGGCGTGCGGGAGCTGCACGACGTACGGGGACATCCTCGCGCGGGGCGCCGCCAAGCCCAAGGTGTGCTCCGGGCCGTCGTCCAAGTACCCCAAGGCGACGCTGATGCTGCCCGCCGGCGACTACCACTTCCTGCAGAAGCGGTCGGGGACGGCGGGTGCGCTGTCGGCGGCGGACAAGTCGAGCACGGCGAAGATCGAGCCGGGATACAGCTACACGAACTGTCTGTACGTGACGTCCCGGTTCGGCTACTAGAGGCGGCGCAGCACACGGAGGGAGTCGGTGACCGAGACCTCCTCGAAGTCGCCGGACTCCAGGGCGCGGAGGTAGATGCGGTACGGGGCCTGGCCGCCGTCCTCCGGGTTCGGGAAGACGTCGTGGATGACGAGCAGGCCGCCGGCGGCGACCTTGGGCGCCCAGCCCTCGTAGTCGTTGGTCGCGTGCTCGTCGGTGTGCCCGCCGTCGACGAAGACGAGGCCCAGCTCGCCCGCCCAGACCTTGGCGACCTGCGGGGAGCGGCCGACGACGGCGATCACGTGCTCCTCCAGGCCCGCCTTGCGCAGCGTCCGGCGGAAGGTGGGCAGGGTGTCCATCAGGCCGACCTCGGGGTCGACGACGGTCGGGTCGTGGTACTCCCACCCCGGCTGCTGCTCCTCGCTGCCCCGGTGGTGGTCGACGGTCACCGCGACCGTCCCGGCCGCGCGGGCCGCGTCCGCGAGCAGGATCGTGGAGCGCCCGCAGTACGTCCCGACCTCCAGCAGCGGCAGCCCCAGCTTGCCGGCCTCCGTGGCGGCGGCGTGCAGTGCGAGCCCCTCGTCGAGGGGCATGAAGCCCTTGGCTGCCTCGAAGGCGGCGAGGATCTCGGGCGCGGGCATGGGTCCTCCTACTGGCGGGTACGCAGGTGCGAGCGCCCATCGTGCCCTACGCACCCCACGCGAACCACAGGCACGCCCCCGGGGAGCCCGGGTCTCCGGTGGCGTGCGGTGTGATTGGCTGCTCGGCATGGACTCCCACGCACCGAGGACGGCGCCCCCCTTCGACCCCGAACTGGCCCGCGCGCTGGAGTCCTTGGACCCGGAGTCGCTGGCGCCCATCACCCCGGAGAACCTCGTGGCCCGGCGGGAGCGGGACGCCGCCTCGCGGCCCCGGCCGACGGCCGAGGAGCTGCGCGCCGACGGCCGCTTCGAGGTGGCGGAGCTGCGCGTGCCGGGTCCGCAGGGCGCACCGGAGGTGACCCTCGTGAGCGCGCGGCCGGCCGGCACCGCCGGGCGGCCCCTGCCGCTGCTCTACTACATGCACGGGGGCGCCATGATCATGGGCAACGCGTGGTCCGTGCTGCCGCGCATCCTGACCGAGTGGGCCGATCCCCTGGAGCTGGCCGTCCTCTCGGTCGAGTACCGGCTGGCGCCGGAGACGCGGTATCCGGGCCCGTTGGAGGACTGTTACGCCGGGCTCGTCTGGGCGGTGGGGCACGCGGCCGAGCTGGGCATCGACCCGGACCGGATCGTCATCGGCGGCAAGAGCGCGGGCGGCGGGCTCGCCGCCGCCCTCGCCCTGCTGGCCCGGGACAGGGGCGGCCCGGTGGCGCGGGGGCAGCTGCTCCTGTGTCCGATGCTCGACGACCGCGTGGACACCTTCTCCAGCCACCAGATGTCGGGCCTGGACCTCGGGGACGTCCTCACGCACACGACGGCCTGGCAGGCGTACCTCGGCGACCTCCACGGCTCGGCGGACGTCCCGCCCCACGCGGCGCCCTCGCGCGCGACGGACCTCTCCGGTCTCCCACCGGCCTACATCGAGGTCGGATCGGCCGAGATGTTCCGGGACGAGGACATCGCCTACGCCGACACGATCTGGCGGTCCGGCGGTCAGGCCGAACTCCACGTCGTGCCGGGCGCCTACCACGCCTTCGACGGCATCGCGCCGCTCGCCGCCGTCAGCCAGGACGCCCGTGCCACCCGCACCCGCTGGCTCCGCCGCCTCCTCGGTCAGGACGGCTCAGTCCCGCGGGGAGGCCTGGGCCGGCGGCCGGAGGGGTGAGTCGACGCGGGTGGTGAGCTCCTCCCGTAGGGCGGCGAGTTCGGACATGCGGGCGTCGATCAGCTGGATCTTCTCCCTGAACAGCGCGGACAGCGCTGCCGCGGCGTCCGGCGCGTCCCGCAGGTCCTCTCCGGTCCGGGCGATCTCCGCGAGGGAGAACCCGAGCGTCTGCGCGGTGCGGACGTAGTGCAGCCAGGGCAGCGCCTCGGGGGGAAAGTCGCGATATCCGTTGGCAAGCCGTCGGCTCTCGATCAGGCCGACCTTCTCGTAGAAGCGGATGGTGTCCGTCGTCGTGCCGGCCTGGTCGGCCAACTCTCCGATGCGCATGGCTCCTCCGTAGCGTCGTGGGCTTGTGAGTCATGGGCTTGACCTTGGACCGTACTCCAATGTCTGGCGTGAGGCCCGCCTTGACGTCCCGAGTCGGCCTGCTCGCCCCCCGCGTGGCGGAACCGCCGATCGATCGTCTCCTGACCTTCCGTCAGATTGGAACGTGTTCTAGTCTGCGAGCCATGGGCATAGGAATCACGCAAGAGCAGCGGGAGTTGGCCCAGGCCGTGCGCGGCTGGTTCGCCCGGGTCGTACCCCCTGAGGACGTGCGGAAGCTTCTCGACGCGCCCGCCGAGAGCGGGGTGGGGCGGCCCGGGTACTGGGACGGGCTCGCCGAGCAGGGGCTGCTCGGGGTCCATCTGCCCGAGGAGTACGGGGGCGGGGGCGGCGAGCTCGTCGATCTGGCCGTCGTGCTCGAAGAGGCCGCGCTGGCGCTCGTGCCGGGGCCGTACCTGCCCTCCGTGCTCGCCGGGGAGATCCTGCGCCGCGCCGGTGCCGGCGGCCTGGTCGCCGAGCTCGCGAGCGGCGCCCGGATCGCGGCCGTCGCCCTCGGCCCGGGCAGCCTCACCGCCGCCCCGTCCCCCGCCGAAGGCGGCCTCGTGCTCGACGGCACCGCCCCGCCCGTCCTCGGCGCCGCGCAGGCCGACCTGCTGATCGTCCCCGCGCGCGCCCCCCACGGCACCGTATGGCTCGCCGTGGACGCCGACGCCCTCGCCGTCCGCCCGCACGAGAGCGCCGACCCGACCCGGCCGACCGCCGAGGTCACCGCCGACGGCACCCACGTGCCCCCCGACCGGGTCCTGGACCTCGATCCCACCCTCGTACCGGAACTGGCCGCCGTGCTGTTCGCCGCCGACGCCTGCGGGACCGCCGCCCGGGCGCTGGAGACGGCGACCGAGTACGCCAGAACACGTGAACAGTTCGGGCGGCCCATCGGGCAGTTCCAGGGGGTCAAGCACCTCTGCGCCGACATGCTCGTACGGGTCGAGCAGGCCCGCGCCCTCGCCTGGGACGCCGCCCGGGCCACCGAGGACGACGCACGCTCCCTCGTCGCGGCCCTGGCCGCCGCCACCGCCCTCGACGCCGCCTACAGCTGCGCCAAGGACTGCATCCAGATCCTCGGCGGCATCGGCTTCACCTGGGAGCACGACGCCCACCTCCCGCTGCGCCGCGCCCTCGTCGCCCGCCAGCTCCTCGGCGCCGGTGACACCCACCGGGCCCATGCCGTCCGGCTCGCCGCCGACGGCGTCCGGCGCGAGCTGCGGCTCGAACTGCCGCCCGAGGCCGACGCGTTCCGCGCCGCCGCGCGCGAGGCGATCGCGCCCGCCGTCGGCCTCGACCCGGGCGCCGCCCGCCGCGCCCTCGCCGCCACCGGCTACGCCGCCCCGCACCTGCCCGAGCCGTACGGCCTCGGCGCCGGACCGCTGCACCAGCTCGCCGTGCAACGGGAGCTGGAAGCGGCGAACGTCACGCTCGGCGCGCTCGGGATCGCCACCTGGGTCGTCCCCTCCCTCCTCGCGTACGGGACGGCCGCACAGCAGGAGCGCTACCTCGCCCCCACCCTGCGGGGCGACCTGCTCTGGTGCCAGCTCTTCTCCGAGCCGGGCGCCGGCTCCGACCTCGCCTCCCTGCGTACGAAGGCGGAACGGACCGAGGACGGGGGCTGGCGGATCACCGGCCAGAAGGTGTGGACGAGCGCCGCCCAATGGGCCGACCACGGCATCCTGCTCGCCCGTACCGACCCCGACGCCCCCAAGCACCAGGGGCTCACGTACTTCCTCGTCGACATGAAGAACACCCCCGGGATCGACATCCGGCCGCTGAAGGAGATCACCGGCGACTCGCTCTTCAACGAGGTGTTCTTCGACGGCGCGCCGCTTCCGGCCGACGCCGTCGTCGGCGAGGTGAACGACGGCTGGCGCGTGGCCCGCAACACCCTCGGCAACGAGCGCGTCCACATGGCCGACCAGGTCGCCTTCGACTCCGGGCTCGAAGCGCTGATCGAGCGGGCGGCCGGTGCCGACAGCGCCGTACGCGTACGGATCGGCGCCCTGGCCGCCGAGGCCCACGCGCTCGCCTGCATCGGCCTGCGCACCACGATGCTCCAGGTCTCCGGCCTCGAACCGGGCGCGGGGGCCAGCGTGCGCAAGCTCGTCCAGACCGTCCACCAGCAGAGACTCGCCGAGCTCACGCTCGAACTGCTCGGCCCCGAGGGCGCCGTGCGCGAAGGGGCGGGGGAGCGGGCCGTCCACGGGCTGCTCATGTCCCGCTGCCTCACCATCGCGGGCGGCACCACGCAGGTCCAGCTCAATGTCGTCGCCGAGCGCCTGCTCGGCCTGCCCAGAGACTGAGGGGGAACCGGAGATGGGAAAGGCGTACATCGTCGGCGTCGGGATGACGAAGTTCGAGAAGCCCGAGACGCGCGACTGGCAGTACTGGGACATGGCGAAGGAAGCGGGGACGGCGGCGCTCGCCGATGCCGGGATCACCTACGACCGGGTCGAGCAGGTCCCCGTCGGCCACTGCTTCCAGGCCTCCACGGCCGGGCAGCGCGCCGCGTACGAACTGGGCCTCACCGGCGTGCCCGTCTACAACGTCAACAACAACTGTGCGACGGCGTCGACGGCGCTGATGATGGCCCGGCAGTTCGTGGAGGGCGGGATCAGCGACTGCGTTCTCGCGCTCGGCTTCGAGAAGATGGCGCGCGGGGCGCTGGGCGGAGGATCGGACGGCGGGAACTTCAAGACGTCCCCGGTCGCCCGGCACTACGGGATCATGGCCGCCGCCCACGGCTTCGAGATGAGCCCGCCCACCGCGCAGATCTTCGGCAACGCGGCCCGGGAGCACATGGAGCGGTACGGGACGACGGAGGCCCAGCTCGCGGCCGTCGGCGCCAAGAACCACCAGCACTCGGCGAACAACCCCCGCGCCCAGTTCCAGGACGTGTACACGGTCGACGAGATCCTCGCCGCAAAGACCATCCACCGGCCGCTGACCAAGCTCCAGTGCTCGCCCACCTCCGACGGCTCGGCGGCGGCGGTCGTGGTGTCGGAACGCTTCGTGGTCGAGCACGGGCTGCACGACAAGGCCGTCGAGATCGCCGCGCAGGCCATGACCACGGACACCGAGGACTCGTTCGCGTCCGGGTCCTGCATCGATGCCGTCGGACGCCCCATGTCCCGCGCGGCGGCCCGGCAGGTCTACGAGAGGTCCGGCCTCGGCATCGAGGACGTGGACGTCGTGGAACTCCACGACTGCTTCTCCATCAACGAGCTGCTGACCTACGAGGCCCTCGGCATGTGCGAGGACGGCGCCTCCGGGAAGCTCGTCGAGTCCGGCGCGACGACGTACGGCGGCCGCTGGGTCGTGAACCCGTCCGGCGGGCTGATCTCCAAGGGCCACCCGCTGGGTGCCACCGGTCTCGCCCAGGCGGCCGAACTGGTCTGGCAGCTACGGGGCGAGGCGGGCCCGCGCCAGGTCGCGGGGGCGCGCGTCGGCCTCGCACACAACATCGGCCTCGGCGGAGCGGCGGTCGTGACGATGCTCCGGAGGTCGTAGAGGCAGTTCCTGGTGGTCCTCCTCGCCCGCCGAAGAACTTGAGCTGACGTGCCGTCAGATCTGGCCGTCCGAGGGGTTCTCAAGTCATCCGGGCTCGGCTATACATGAGGATCACCGACCTAGAACGCGTTCTAGAACGGAACGGGCGCGTACGGGCCGGTCCCCGCACGGCCTCGGTGCGGCCGACGGTGCGGACGGTCGCACCGAGGTCTTCCACACTCCAAGGAGCAGCATCCCCATGCCCATTGATGCCGCCAAGGCCGTCGCCGCCGAGCCCCGCAGCGCCGAGATCACCTGGGACCACAAGGACGTCCAGCTCTACCACCTGGGACTGGGCGCCGGCACCCCGGCGACCGACCCCGGCGAGCTCCGCTACACCCTCGAATCCCGGCTCCACGTCCTGCCCAGCTTCGCCACCGTCGCCGGCGCCGGGATGGGAGTCGTCGGCGGGCTCTCCGCGCCCGGCATCGACATCGACCTTGCCGCCGTCCTGCACGGAGGCCAGTCGATCACCCTCCACCGGCCGGTCCCCGTCAGGGGCAGGGCCGTCACCACCTCCCGCGTCGCCGCCGTCCACGACAAGGGCAAGGCGGCCGTCCTCGTGCTGCGCTCCGAGGTCGCCGACGACGACGGCCCGCTGTGGACCAGCGACGCGCAGATCTTCGTCCGGGGAGAGGGCGGCTGGGGCGGCGACCGCGGACCCTCCGAGCGGCTCGAACTCCCGGACCGCGACCCCGACAAGACCGTCGAGCGTCCCGTACGGGACGACCAGGCGCTGCTGTACCGGCTCTCCGGCGACTGGAACCCGCTCCACGCCGACCCGGAGTTCGCCGCGCTCGCCGGATTCGACCGGCCGATCCTGCACGGACTCTGCACCTACGGCATGACCCTCAAGGCGGTGGTGGACACGGTGCTCGGCGGGGACGTCGCACGCGTCCGCTCGTACCGCACCCGCTTCGCCGGGATCGTCTTCCCGGGCGAGAGCCTGCGTATCCGGATGTGGACCGGTGACGGCCGCGTCCAGGTGTCGGTCACGGCCGTGGAGCGCGAGGACGCTCCCGTGCTCGCCGACACCCTCGTCGAGTATTCGTGATTGGAGCCGCACCATGCGCGCAGCCGTACTGCACGAGATCGGCCAGGACAAACTGGAGGTCCTCGACGACGTCGAGGCGGTGGGATTCGGCCCCGGCAGGGTGAAGATACGGGTCAGGGCGACCGGACTGTGCCACTCCGACGTCTCCGCCATGAACGGCGTGCTCCCGCAGCCCGCGCCGTTCATCCCCGGCCACGAGGGCGCGGGCGAGGTCGTCGACGTCGGCGACGGCGTCACCGGCCTGACCGAGGGCCAGCGGGTGCTGCTGTGCTGGCTGCCCGCCTGCGGCAGCTGTCCGGCCTGCAAGCGCGGCCAGACCCAGCTCTGCCTGGCCGGCTTCGTCAACGCCGGCACCCCCAACTTCCGTAGGCCCGGCGGGGAGGTCTTCGGATTCGCGGGGACCGGCACGTTCGCCGAGGAGGTCGTCGTCGACGCCGGCTGCGCCGTCCCGATCCCCGACGACGTGCCCTTCGACATCGCCGCGCTCATCGGCTGCGGCGTGACCACCGGACTCGGCGCGGCGATCAACACGGCGAAGGTGGAGGCCGGTTCGTCGGTCGCCGTCATCGGCTGCGGCGGCGTCGGGATCTCCGCGATCCAGGGCGCCAAGCTCCAGGGCGCCGCCCAGATCGTCGCCGTCGACCCGGTCGAGTCCCGCCGCGAGGCCGCGCTGCGCTTCGGCGCGACCGAGGCCGTCGCCCCCGACGCGCTCGCCGACGCCAAACAGCGCGTCACGGCGGGCGAGGGCTTCGACTACGTCTTCGAGGTCGTCGGCAAGTCCGCCACCGCCCGTACCGCGTACGAGACGACCCGGCGCGGCGGCACCCTCTGCGTGGTCGGCGCGGGCGCGCTCGACGACTACCTGCAGCTCAACATGTTCGAGCTGTTCTTCGACGAGAAGAGGATCCTGCCGTCGATGTACGGGGGCGGTGACGTGCTGCGCTCGTACGAGCGGGCCATCGCGCTCTGGCGGGCCGGCCGGATCGACCTGGAGTCCCTGATCACCCACCGGGTACCGCTCGCCGGAATCAACGAGGCGCTGGAGCAGATGCGTACGGGTGTGGCGCTGCGCACCTGCATCGAGATCTGAGAGGACTCCCACCGATGTCACTCCCACTTGAGGGGCTGAGCGCCATCGTCACCGGCGCCGGCCGGGGCCTGGGCCGGGCCGAGGCGCTGGAACTCGCCCGCCTGGGCGCGGCCGTGGTCGTCAACGACTACGGGCAGCCGGGGCGCGACGGCTCCGGCGAGGCCTCGGCGGCGCCCGCCGAGGAGGTCGCCGATGAGATCCGCGCGGCGGGCGGCCGGGCAATCGCGCACCTGGGCGACGTCGCCGACTTCGCGACCGCGCGGGGCCTGGTGGACCTGGCGGTGGGCGAGTTCGGGAAGCTGGACATCCTGGTCAACAACGCGGGCATCCTGCGGGACCGGATGGTCTTCTCAATGAGCGAGGAGGAGTGGGACTCGGTGATCCGGGTCCACCTCAAGGGCCACTTCAACACCACGCACTTCGCGGCGGTGCACTGGCGGGGGCGGGCGAAGGCGGGGGAGTCCGGCGTGTACGGCCGGATCGTCAACACCTCGTCGGAGGCGTTCCTCGCGGGCTCGGCGGGCCAGCCGAACTACGCGGCGGCCAAGGGCGGCATCGTGGGCCTGACGACGTCGACGGCGCTGGCGCTGGCGAAGTACGGCGTCACGGCCAACGCGATCTGCCCACGGGCGCGGACCCGGATGACGCAGGACGTCTTCGCCGGCTTCGCGGAGCCGGGCGAGGGCGAGCTGGACGCGCTGGCGCCGGAGCACGTGGCGCCGGTCGTCGGCTATCTGGCATCCCCGGCCGCGGCGGCCGTCAACGGCCAACTGCTCGTCGTGCACGGCGGGATGGTGGCGATCGTGGAGCGGCCCAAGGTGTCGGCGAAGTTCGACACGGCGAAGGACGCGTTCACGTACGAGGAGCTGGACGGAGTGCTGTCCCCGCACTACGCGGGCCGCCCGGCGGGCGAGACGTTCGCGGCGTCGGAGGTCCTGGGTCTGAAGCGGGGGTGAGGGGGCCGGCAAGGAGACGGCCCCGGGGGTGACCCCGGGGCCGTACTCCGTGCTGGACTGCTCAGGCGAGGGCTCGGGCCCCTGCTACTGCTCCGCGTCGCGGCGGTGGCGGCCGTGAGAGGAGGACGTGGAGTCCTCCGACGGCGCCGCCTCGCCGCGATGCTTTCCGGAGCCCTGCGACTCCGTCCCGTCCGTACGCGCTTCCGACATGGTGGAACTCACCCCGTATTGATCGCTGTTCTCGTGCGGCCGAGATTCTAACCAGCGGCCTTGCGGTCGGCGAGGGGAGCCTGCTGGAGCGGCACGGGTCGGCAGACACGCGGCTCGACCGTGACCGCGACCGGCTCCGGATCCGGCGGCACGGTCAGTCCGGCGAGCCCGCAGGGCGTCTCCTGCGTCGCGTACGGCAGGTGCAGCACGCCCTCCGGTGTCCAGACGCCCGAACCGGCCAGCCACCCCGCGGGCGCGGCCAGTTGGTGCATCCGGCGGCCGGCCGGCCGCCACATCCCGACCCAGCTCCCGGCCGCCGCGTCGATCCGCAGCGCGACCGAGCTGCTCTCCGGCAGCAGCACCTGCCCCGGCTGTACGGCGAAGGGGGTCACCGCGGCGTCGTCCAGCCGCAGGCACTCGGGGAACCGGATCGGCAGCAGACTGCCGAGCACGCCCCAGCCGAGCCGTTCGTGCCCCGGGGACGGGGCGTCGGAGCGGATCAGCAGCAGCCCGCTGTCCGGGTCGGCCATCAGCAGCCGGTCGTCGCTCTCCTCGGTGATCTGGAGCAGCGGAGTCACCTCGCCACCGCGCTCCAGGTCGACCGCGACCGCCTTCACCGGGCCGCCGTCGAGGCACCGATCGAGGGCCAGCATCCGCCCCGTACGGTCCAGCCAGACGCCGCCCGTGCAGCGGCCCTTGACCTCCGCGACCTGCTCGGGGCCGAACGCCCCGCCCGCCACCAGCCAGATCGTCGTAGTCTCCGCGCCGACGGACATCGCGTAGCCGCAGATGCCGTCCGGGGACGGCGGCAGCAGGACGAGCTCCTCCGCCTCGACGGCGCCCAGGGGGAGTTGGCCGGTCCCCGGTCCCGTCGGATAGAGAAGGGAGAACGTGTGGCGGCGGCCGTCGACCCGGCGGCCGACGAGGACCCGCCCGTCCGCGAGCGGCAGCAGCTGGGTGTGGGCTTCCTCGGGCTGGTCGAGGGGGAGCGGTACGGCGTACGGCTCCGGACCGTCCAGCGTCCACCGCTCCGCGTACAGGGCGTCCCCGGTGCCGGCGAGCCGCGCCGCGTACGCCCCGTTCGCCGTGATCGTGAATCGCGCAGGCCGCACCGCGCCGCCGTCGTCCGTCGTTGCCTCGATGGCACAGGCTGTCATCGACTCGTCACCTCCGGCCACCGAAGCTAGTTTTCGCACTTCCTGCCGAACAACACGAGCCCGGTCACTTCACACATAAGGGTGGCCGTGAATCGATTCTGCTGAGGTGCGGGGGCCGGGTGTGCTGGCGAGGTGAGCGATGCGTAAGGTAAGGCGGGCCTAAGTGGAGCCTGTGAGTCCGGGTGTGGGCCTGTCCCGCGCCGGTCCGCGCACGGCTCCGAGCCGTCGTTCCCGCACCCGTACAGGAGCAGCTCTCATGTCCCTCCGCCGCCGCGGCACCGCCGCAGCCGTCGCTCTCGCCGCCGCGCTGTCCCTCGCGGCGTGCGGAGGCGGCGCCGACGAGAAGCCCGCCACCTCGGACAAGAAGGAGGGCGCCGCCAAGAAGGACGTCGCCACGGGCGGCAAGGACTTCGGCGACGCGGCGGCGAAGACGGCGGCGATGGGGACGGACGCCAAGCCCGGCCAGTTCCCGCGCACCCTCACCCACGCGCTCGGCAGGACGGAGATCGCCGCCGCCCCGAAGCGGGTCGTCGTCCTCGACGTCGGCGAGCTCGACAACGTCGTCTCGCTCGGCATCAAGCCCGTCGGTTACGCCCCCGCCGAGGGGGACGATGGCATCCCCACGTACCTGGCGAAGGACGCGGGCGCCCCCAAGTCCGTCGGCACGATCAACAACCTCAACCTCGAGGCGATCGCCAACCTGGAGCCCGACCTGATCCTCGGCAGCCAGCTGCGCGCCGCCGACAAGTACGACGAGCTCTCGAAGATCGCCCCCACCGTCTTCTCCATCCGCCCCGGCTTCACGTGGAAGGAGAACTACCTCCTCAACGCCGCGGCCCTGGACAAGACCGCCGACGCGAAGACGAAGCTCGCCGCGTACGAGACGAAGGCCAAGCAGCTCGGCGGCGACATCGGCCCGAACAAGCCGACCATCTCCATGGTCCGCTACCTCCCGGGCAAGATCCGCCTCTACGCCAAGGCGTCCTTCATCGGCACGATCCTGGAGGACACCGGCCTGCCCCGGCCCAAGAACCAGCAGATCAACGACCTCGCCGCCGAGATCAGCCCCGAGAAGATCGACCAGGCCGACGCCGACTGGATCTTCACCGGCGTCTACGGAGACCCGAAGGCCACCAAGCGCGACACCGCCCAGGCCAACCCGCTGTGGAAGAACCTGAAGGCGGTCAAGGCAGGTCAGGCCAAGGACGTTCCGGACGAGACCTGGTACCTGGGCCTCGGCGTGACCGCGGCGAACAGCGTCCTCGACGACCTGCGCGCCGACCTCGTGAAGAAGTAGAGAGCGGCAGCCCAGGGGCGTCGTGCGCGGATGACCATGGTTGTCCACAGGCAGGACGGCGGGGCGCGAGGGCCAGGTAGCCTTTCCCTCGTGCCCCGTCTGTCTGAAGTCATCGCCGAGCTCGACGCCCTCTGGCCGCCCGAGAGGGCCGAGCAGTGGGACGCCGTCGGCACGGTCTGCGGTGATCCCGACGCCGAGATCACGCGTGTCCTCTTCGCGGTCGATCCCGTCCAGGAGATCGCGGACGAGGCGATCGCGCTCGGCGCCGACCTGATCGTCACCCACCACCCGCTCTATCTGCGCGGTACGACGACGGTCGCGGCCTCCCACTTCAAGGGCCGGGTCGTGCACACGCTCATCAAGCACGACGTCGCCCTGCACGTGGCGCACACCAACGCCGACACCGCCGACCCCGGCGTCTCCGACGCCCTCGCGGGCGCCCTCGACCTGCGGGTCGTCGGCCCCCTGGTCCCCGAGAACAATCTGGGGCGGATCTGCGAGCTCGACCACGCCGAGACACTGGGCGAGTTCGCGGCCCGCGCCGCGAAGCGGCTGCCCGCCACCGCGCAGGGCATCCGGGTCGCCGGAGACCCGGGCATGACGGTCCGCCGGGTCGCCGTCAGCGGCGGCTCGGGCGACAGCCTCTTCGACGCCGTGCGAGCCGCGGGCGTGGACGCCTTCCTCACCGCCGACCTCCGCCACCACCCGGTGTCCGAGGCCACCCAGGCCACCCACCCTTCCTCCGGTCCGATCGGACTGGTCGACGCCGCCCACTGGGCCACCGAGTGGCCCTGGTGCCAGCAGGCCGCCGCCCAGCTCGACGAGATTTCCGACCGCCACGGCTGGGACCTGCGCGTCCACGTCTCGAAGACGGTCACCGACCCCTGGTCCTCCCACCACACCTCCCCTGGAGCCCCCAACTGAACGCCGCGCCCGCCGACCAGATCCGACTCCTCGACGTCCAGGCCCTGGACGTCCGTCTCCAGCAGCTCGCCCACAAGCGCAAGTCCCTTCCCGAGCACGCCGAGATCGAGTCGCTGACCAAGGACCTCACGCAGCTGCGCGACCTGCTCGTCGCCGCGCAGACCGAGGAGAGCGACTGCGCCCGCGAGCAGACCAAGGCCGAGCAGGACGTCGACCAGGTGCGCCAGCGCGCCGTACGGGACCAGCAGCGCCTCGACTCCGGCGCCGTCTCCTCCCCGAAGGACCTGGAGAACCTCCAGCGCGAGATCACCTCGCTCGCCAAGCGCCAGGGCGACCTGGAGGACATCGTCCTGGAGGTCATGGAGCGCCGTGAGTCCGCCGCCGAGCGGGTCGCCGAGCTGACCGAGCGGGCCTCCTCCGTCCAGGCCAAGACCGACGACGCGACCGCCCGCCGCGACGCCGCGCAGGCCGAGTTCGACAGCGAGGCCGCGTCGATCGGCAAGGAGCGCGAGCTCGTGGCCGCTTCCGTGCCGGCGGACCTGCTGAAGCTCTACGAGAAGCTGCGCGAGCAGCAGGGCGGCGTCGGCGCGGCCCGGCTGTACCAGCGCAAGTGCGAGGGCTGCCACATCGAGCTGAACATCACCGAGCTGAACGAGGTCCGCGCGGCCGCGCCGGACGCGGTGGTGCGGTGCGAGAACTGCCGTCGGATCCTGGTCCGCACGTCGGAGTCCGGCCTGTAATGACGGCCAGGAGCGGAGCGGTCGGCGAGGTCGTCGTCGAGGCGGACGGAGGCTCGCGGGGCAACCCGGGGCCCGCTGGTTACGGTGCGGTGGTCCTGGACCCGGTCACCGGTGAGACCCTCGCCGAGCGCGCCGAGTACATCGGCGTCGCGACGAACAACGTCGCCGAGTACAAGGGCCTGGTGGCCGGACTCAAGGCGGCGCGCGAGCTGTTCCCGGACGCCAAGGTGCACGTCCGGATGGACTCCAAGCTGGTCGTCGAGCAGATGTCGGGGCGCTGGAAGATCAAGCACCCGGACATGAAGCCGCTGGCGGCGGAGGCGGCCCGGGTCTTCCCGGCGAGCCAGGTCCGCTACGAGTGGATTCCGCGCGAGAAGAACAAGCACGCGGACCGGCTCGCCAACGAGGCGATGGACGCGGGCAAGCGCGGCCGGCAGTGGGAGCCGTCGGCGTCCACGGCCGCCCTGGACAGGCCGGCGGCGCCGTCCGTCGCGCCCTCGGGCCCTCCGGGCGACGCGACGGCGGGCGCGGCCCGCGCGCGAGCGGCGCTGGCGGGCGCGGGTGTCGGTTCGGCTTCGGGTGCTGGTGCTGGTGCTGCTGGTACGCGTACGGGGTCCGGTACCGGTATCGGTACGGGCTCCGGTGGGGGCCGCGCCGACGACGGGCTCTTCGCCGCCGACGAGACCCTCGCGGCCCAGGCCCGCGCCTCGCTGGCCACGGCCGCGACCGCCGAGCGGGAGTCCGCGGCGAGCGGTGACTTCGAGGCCGAGGCGGGCGCGGCCGCCCACCCCGGCCGCGCGACGCACGGTCCCGCGGCTGCCGGCGCCCCGGGGTGGGGAGCGCCCGACATGGGTGCGCCGGCCACCTTCGTGCTGCTTCGGCACGGCGAGACCGCGCTCACGCCCGAGAAGCGGTTCTCCGGGAGCGGGGGCACCGACCCCGAGCTGTCCGCCGCCGGACTGCGCCAGGCGGACGCCGTCGCCGCCGCGCTCGCCGCGCGCGGGACGATCCAGGAGATCGTCAGCTCGCCGCTCAAGCGGTGCCGCCAGACCGCCGAGGCCGTCGCCGTTCGCCTCGGACTGGACGTGCGGATCGAGGACGGGCTCCGCGAGACCGACTTCGGCGCCTGGGAGGGTCTGACCTTCGCCGAGGTGCGCGAGCGGTACGCCGAGGACCTCGACGCCTGGCTCGCCTCGCCGAAGGCCGCCCCGACCGGCGGCGGCGAGAGCTTCGCGACCGTCTCCCGCCGCGTCTCGGCGACCAGGGACCGGCTGACCGCCACGTACGCGGGCCGTACGGTCCTCCTCGTCACGCACGTCACGCCCATCAAGACCCTGGTCCGGCTGGCCCTCGGCGCGCCGCCGGAGTCCCTGTTCCGGATGGAGCTGTCGGCGGCCTCGCTGTCGGCGGTGGCGTACTACGCGGACGGCAACGCGTCCGTACGGCTCCTGAACGACACCTCGCACCTGAGGTGACCGCAGGCGCGTGAGGACGGGGGCGGGGCCACGGAGTTCCGTCTG